>CAYNJI010000001.1:0-2133 GCA_964397605.1 uncultured Dehalococcoidia bacterium
CCTGTACGCTGCCGACGATCTTACGCGTGTAGATCTCGCTGGGCGGCGCAGCCTTAAAAGAAACATGGAAAGACGTAACCCGCAGGATGTCCACCTTGCCCGTCTCCGGGTCCACCTCCACGTCGACTATTAAGCCTGCTGCGGACCCGCCCACGCCCTTCGGATCGATGGTAGCGGCGCTCATGATTGGTCCACCGGTGCTGTTCAGCCGGCCGGCGAGATCCTTGAAGCTCATCTGCAGTTCCGGGTCTATGATGGAGGAGAAGACGCCGTCCTTGAGTTCAATGGTATCGGCCTTCACGTCCCAGATGGCTGCGGCGCGCTCTATCATCTGGCGCTTCACCTCTTGGGCGGCTTGGTAGGCTGCCCAGCCGGTGGCAAAAGTGGTGCGACTGCCGGCGGTGAGGGCGGTGTATGCGATGAGGTCCGTGTCGACTACCGTGGGCTTTACGTCCTCCGCCCGCAGGCCCAGCACCTCGGCGGCTTGCATGGCGATGGAAGCTCTCGTGCCGCCGATATCCGGGTTGCCTTCCACCAGGTTCACCTTGCCGTCGGCAGTGACGCTGAGGGCGCAGCTGGAGGGCATGCCGATGTTGAACCAGAAGCCTACGGAGGCTCCCCGGCCCCGGTTCGGCCCAACCAGGGGCGCCTTCCAGTGAGGATGGTCCCGCATGGCTTCCATGAGCTCCGGCATTCCCATGCTGCGATGCACGGGGCCGTCGGCACGCCTCGTGCCAATCCGCGATGTGTTCTTCATGCGGAACTCCATCGCGTCCATGCCAAGGGTCTCCGCCAGCTCGTCCACGACGGTCTCGGTGGCAAAGGCGGCGTTGGTAGCCCCCGGCGCGCGGTAGGCCGCCGTCTTCGGCTTATTCACCACAACGTCGATGCCCTCTATCTCCACGTTGGGAATGTCGTAGCAGGCGAAGAGACACGCGGCGCCCGCGTCGACAGGAGAGCCGGGGTAGGCGCCTGCTTCGTAGGCCATGTAGGCTTTGCCGGCGACTATGCGGCCTTCCTTGGTGACGCCCATCTTCAGCTTCATATATGAACCAGGCGTTGGCCCCGTTCCTTCAAACACCTCTTGCCTGGACATGACCAGCTTCACCGCCGTGCCCGTCTTGCGGGAGAGCATTGCGGCCAGGGGGTCCAGATAGACGGGAATCTTGCCTCCGAATCCGCCCCCTATCTCCATAGGCACAACCCTGATCCGCGATACGGGAACTTCAAGCATCTGGGATACGGTGGCCCTCACCTCGAAGGGTGCCTGGGTGCTGCACCAGATGCTGAGCCGTCCGTCCCGATTCCAGAAAGCGACGGAGGCGTGGGGCTCGATGTAGCCTTGGTGAACGGTCTTCGTGTTGAACTCTCGCTCGATGATCACGTCGGCTTCGGCGAAACCCTCATCCACGTTCCCCAGGGTATGACGGAACCGCTTTGCCACGTTGCTGGCATTACCGTGCGCGACTCCCATCTCTTGGGTTTTCAGGCCTTTATGGAGAAGGGAGGCGTTCTCTTCCGCCCCTTCGGGCGCTGTAAGCACTGCGGGCAGGAGCTGGTAGTCGACCTTAATGAGGGATACGGCCTCTTCTGCAACGTTTGGGCTGTCGGCTGCAACGGCAGCGACGGCGTGTCCCTTGTACAGGACCTTGTCGCTGGCGAGAACGTTGTCGCGAAGGAACTTGAGGCTGGCTACGCTTTCGCCCAAGTCGATCTTGGAATCCGGCGCACTGGGGTTGGAGTCGAAGTCCCGGTTTGTGACGACGGCCTTCACGCCCGGCAGCGATTCTGCGGCGGAGGTGTCGATGGATTGGATAATTGCGTGGGCGTGGGGACTTCGGAGCACCTTGCCGTGCAGAAGGACGGCTGGGTTGTAGTCGGCGCCATATTTGGCGGCGCCTGTTACCTTATCCGCGCCGTCATGCCGGATGGGCCGTGTGCCCACCACGTTGAATGTCTTGGTAGCGAGAACCATGTTGGGCTGATAATCCGTCACTGCATCACCTTCCTAGGGTTATATTGTGGAAACGTTCAAGCAAATATCCGTGAAGGCACGGGTGCTTGCAGAGTTGTCGGCTAGTCTTCTCCGGGCGGGGGTTCATCGAAGGGCCTGCCCTCGGCTTCCGCCTTCAG
>CAYNJI010000001.1:2233-30758 GCA_964397605.1 uncultured Dehalococcoidia bacterium
TCTGCCTTGCCTTCTGCATGACGCCTTTTGAGATATCTTTCTGCTAGCATCTCTCCCCCTTCTTGTATCAACACCGTCGAAGCCGTGACGAATACAATAACCGGCGCCAAGCCGTCTAAGACGTCCATGAACGTGGTTAGGGCATCCGTTGGATTGGATATTAGTTCATGGTAGACGCGGAAACCGGCAAGTAACAGGAACTGAACAAGGAATATGACGATATATCGAACTTCCCGGTTCATCCCCACTACTAGTATCGCCTAATTCGACGCTTCCGGATATTCGGTTGTGTTCGAGGACTTAATCAAGATTAAATCGGCGGTTACCTCCGCAGACTTACTCTATCAACGGATGCTAAACCCGTCAATGAGTGGGCCGAGTGAATGGAACTGAATGATAAGGGGGAGGGCAAGTGTTCAATGAAGACATCTGTCTTTCCTGGAGTGACGTCATGCCCGCGGGGATGGTGAGAGCATGGGGACTATATTCCTAGCGAAGCCTCGAAGTCACAGATTGGGCGTGGGTTGTGGAATGGTTGGTGGCGCGGGCGTCTTCATGGGGCTGATGGGATAGGATTAGTCGGTGTTGTCAGGCGGGATCCGTGCCTATCAGCACGGCAGCCATAACGCATGGCTCCGTCCCCCGATTGCGCCATGTGTGAACCGTGCCGCGCTGGATCAGCGTGTCCCCCGGTTTGAGAAGGGTCTCGTCGCCGTTCCCCATCTTCGCCCACACCTCCCCGGAGAGGATTATTATCATGTCCACTGTGTCGCTGCGGTGCATGCCAAAATCATTCGAGTCCAGGTCTACGGTAGCTCCCATGTAGTCGCGGGCCTCCCCAGGGTTCTCCCGAAGGGCGGACTCCGGTGGAAGCTTCACCATTCGGAAGACGAGGCTGCCGGTCTTGGGGAAGCCGCCGCCGGTGGTGAGGGCCCCGTCGTCGGAAAGACCCGGAGGGATCGACGCCATCTCCCAAATATCAACTGCCCAGCCTCCGAGGGTCTCGCTGGCCTTGGTGAATGGAGCCGGGCCGTCGCTGCTGAATATGTCCTGCCCGTCTTGGTCAACTCCTGTAACTACGCGTCGGATACCCTTCATGGACTTTACTCCTTAGGTGACATTGAGGAATCAATCCGCATCTTAGCGAATTGCACAAAAAAGCAGAAGGCCCCTCGTAACGAGGGGCCTTCCAAAATGGTCATATGGTGCAACTAGGCGGCGGCGACCTCAAGGGAGTCCACCTTGGCCTGAATAACGTCGCGAAGCTGCTTTACCCGGGTCAGGTCGGGGTACTTGCCATCTTCTTCTGAGCGGTCGAAGATCTTCTCGCCGTCCAGATAGACCTCCAAGCGGCCATTGGCCCCGGGGGTCAGAGAGATGCCGGCGTCGGCGCCGAAGTATCGGTAGAACTCATTCGCCATCCACGTGGCGGTGGCATGGTACTGTCAAGGTACACAATAGACGATGTCGATATTAACTTTCCACATAGCAAGTCCCCTCTAAGCTAGGTTTCCGGGCCCTTAGCGTAGGCACGGTTATCTACAGTTTAGCGTGTGTACCGTCGGTGTCAAGGGAGTGGGGGAGCCAAATTTGGGTAACTGCGCTTGACACCCCCTTGGGTTGGGGGTAGCATCGGCCACGTTCACGGCAGAGCGGGCCCACTACCAAATAGGATTGAACAGGAAGAATGACTACGACTGGCAAGGAGAGGACTAACTGGCCGGAACGACTGCGAGAGGTTATCAGGTACGTTAACCTGACGGAGGAGGACCGGAGCTCGATACGAGCCACGGGTCCTATTGTCCGACGCTACTCGAACCAGCTGACAACTGAAGTCTACGACCTCATCTTCGAGTTTCCCAACGCAGGCCGGTTTTTTTCCTACGACGACGGCACGCCGGACCCCAAGCGGGTTAAGGACAACAAGGACTCTATGATGCAGTGGCTGAACTACCTGTCTGAGGCCCCTTCCAACGATGCCTTTGCCCGGTATCTTATTTCGGTGAGCGCTATGCATCGGGACATCCCGATACACCGTCCGGGGCTGCCGCCGGTGCCCTCCCAGTTCGTCATTGGCACCATATCCTTCTACCAGACACGTTTGATAGAGATATTCGAGGACGAGTTGGGAGACTTGCGGAAGGCGGCAAAGGCCAGCGTGGCGTGGAACAAGATGCTGATGGTGTCGCTGGATATCCTCCTGGGAGCGTACCTGCTGGACTCCTAGGTGCCGTGGGGACTGCCCCGTCCGGAAGCGTCGAGAGCCGCGGAGTTGAAAGCCTAGTATCAACCGCCCGTCCCACTTGATGCTTTTGGAATGAAAAGCGTTAACTCGCCCCTCGACATGAAACTCCAGTTACATTTGGGTCAGTCAAATGCAATTTTTGGGGCGAAAAGTTTCTTTCGAGAAGTTGAAAGGATACTGGAGTATCTTTTAGAGAAGAAATTTGGCGGCAAGAGAAACTTTTCGGTCCGAAAGTTTTCAAAGTTAGCTGATTTGTTACTGGAGTATCCTTTTGCGAAAAGAGTAAACTTCAAAGTGTACTTTTTGGCCAAAAAGTTTCATTTCCCAAATCGGTTTGTTATTGGAGTATCTTTTGGAGAAGATATTTGGAGCCAAGAGATACTTTTAAGCCAAAAAGTTTCTAAACTTCGTTGATTTGTTACTGGAGTATCTTTTGCTGAACAGACTGGGCCCTAATCCACACGGAACGCTGGTTCCCACCATTGATAATCAGAAAGCCTTCGTTCCCGCGGCACTCCCCAAGGAGTTGCGGCTCAGCCCTCATCTTGTGTGGGTTCTAGACAAGGCATCCAGGGCGGTGGCTTCTCTGGCGGCTCTAGGCGAATACATTCCAAATCCCCACTTGCTTATTCCTCCCATGGTGCGGAGAGAGGCTCTCTCGTCTTCCCGTATTGAAGGCACGGTCGCATCCTTGTCCGATGTGCTTTCCCACGAGGCAACCCGCAGAAAACCGCCTAACGACGACGTGCAGGAAGTCATCAACTACGTTAAGGCTCTTGAACTAGGCATTGAGTTGCTGGAAGAGCTGCCCATCTCTTACCGGTTGGTCAATCAGGTTCACGGCCGACTCCTGTCCGGAGTGCGGGGACGGGAAAAACACCCGGGGGAATTTCGCAGGGAGCAGGTTTGGATAGGCGCACCGGGATCGTCAATTGGAAACGCTAGGTTCATTCCGCCACCGCCGGATAGGCTACGCGATCTGTTCCAAGACTGGGAAGAGTTCGCCAGCGAGCCTTTGGAGACGCCTCCCCTGGTGAGATGCGCCCTCCTGCACTATCAGATAGAGGCCATCCATCCTTATCGAGACGGCAACGGAAGAATTGGGCGTTTGCTTATTACCCTGTTTCTGAAGGAGAGCAGCGTTCTGACCACTCCCCTTCTATATCTGAGCGCCTACTTCGAGCGGGACCGGCAGCGCTACTACGACGAGCTTTTTAACGTCAGCGTCACGGGAGACTGGGAAAGGTGGCTTGAGTATTTTCTAACCGGAGTGTATCAAGAGTCGCTAGACGTGGTGGCGCGCATTAGGCGACTGAGGGATATGCAGGAAGGATATAGAGCCGAACTGCTGGGCAGAAGGGCGCCGGCCAGCGAATCTCTTCTGGTGGATGAACTCTTCGCCAATCCCTTTATGACGGTGCGAAGGGCCAGTGAAATTCTGGATATGACGCCGCCCGGGGCGCGTAGGGCGTTGGGCAGACTGGCTGACGCGGGAATTGTACGAATTCGTCCCAACCAGAGGCCGCAACTGTACGTGGCCGAGGAAGTGCTGGAAATTCTGGACGCCGACGAACTTTGACCGTCTGGCGCGTTGAAGACGCATAGAGGGATTGAAGGTGGAGCGGGCGATGGGATTCGAACCCACGACTTTTTGCTTGGGAAGCAAACACTCTGCCACTGAGTTACGCCCGCAACGTTGAGGGAAGGCCGAACCTAGACAAGGATGGTAATACGGCCCTCTGAACGTTGTCAATTGGAAGCGTGGGGTTCCACTGCTCATCAAGCACGCGTTATCTTCGTCCGTAGGCTGGCCCGCTCTTTGTGTGGCGGGTGAGAGGCGCGTCGCTTCCAGCGTCCACCCGTCTTGACACCTGGCCCCCGCTACCCTTTAATCTAGCCAACCCCTCCTGAAAGGCCACCGATGTCACAATCAACGCCGCCCCTCTTCCCGTCACTGCCTCCTTCGAGGCAAGTGCTCCTCGATCAACTCACGCAGGCCGCGATAAGCCTCTGGGGGGAGAAGCGGGCCGACGCCCTTTCGGAAATCCTGGAGGAACACGCCGAGCGGCTGATCGATCTCTCCTCAGTAATACCGCCCAGCCAGGAAGCGCCCACAATGGCTTGGCAGAACCACCCGTAGAGGTTCCCCCCTCATCCGTTGCGAGATGCTCGTGCAGCCGCGCAATCCATGAATCGCAGTATTATCACACGTAGAGGACTCACATTGACCGAACCCCACCAACTAACCATCGCCCAGGCCGCCACCGAAATAGCCGCCCGTCGGCTCACATCCCAGAAGCTAGTTGAAGACCTGCTGAGTCGCATCGACAAGCTGGACTCGCGGCTCAAGGCCTGGGTAACGGTGGACGCTGAAGGGGCCCTGGAGTCGGCGCAGGCCCTGGACCGCGAGCTTGAGGAACGCGGCCCGCGCTCTCCCCTCCACGGCATCCCCCTGGGCATCAAGGACATCTACTATACGGCGGGCCTGAAGACCACGGCCTGCTCCAAGATTCTCGCTGACTTTACCCCCAGCTACGACGCCGCATCGGTGGCGCGGCTGCGGGAGGCAGGTGCTATCATCTTGGGCAAGACGGTCACGACGGAGTTCGCCTCCGGCGACCCGCCACCGACGCTAAACCCTTGGCGGGCCGCCCACACTCCCGGAGGTTCCAGCAGCGGCTCCGCAGTGGCAGTGGCCGCCCGGATGTGCCCTGGGGCTATGGGTTCGCAAACGGGCGGGTCCATTCTTCGCCCCGCCGCCTACAACGGCATCGTTGGCTTCAAGCCCACCTTCGGACGCATCAGCTGTTTTGGCGTCATCCCCCTGGCATGGTCTCTAGACACCATTGGGCCCATGGTCAATAGCGTGGAAGACGCCGCCATCATGCTTCAGCATCTGGCGGGCTACGACCCGCGGGACTCCGGCTGCGCCGACGTTCCAACGTCTGACTATCTCAAGGCACTGGACCGGCTGGTCAGCCCACCTCGGATTGGCGTGATCGGCGGCTTTTTCAAGGAGCGGGCCGAGCCGGAGGTTTGGAGTCACGCCGAGGCTGTGGCCCAGAAGTTTGCCGCCGCTGGGGCCGTGGTCGAGATTGTGAAGCCTCCTCCCAGCTTTGCCAACGCTCACACCGTGCAGTGGGTTGTCAACAACGCGGAAACGGCGGCCTACCACGAGGAGAATTTCCGAAAGCGGGCCGACGATTACAGCGAAGTTCTTCGGCGGCGCATTGAGGTTGGCATCCTGACTCCTGCCGTGAGCTACATCCAGGCCCAACGACTACGCCGCGTCTTCCGTCGGGAGATGGAGGAGCTTGCCCGTGGGTGGGACCTCCTGCTAACACCGACCACGCCGACGCCGGCTCCTCGTGACCTGAGCACCACGGGCGACCCCGTGTTCCAGAGTCCGTGGACTTCCTGTGGACTGCCTACAATTACCATCCCCTCCGGCATTAGCCCATCCACCGGTCTGCCTCTGGGCACACAGCTGGCCGCCCCGCCCTTCGAAGAGGCCCATCTGCTGGCCGGGGCCAAGTGGTGCGAAGGCGTGTTAGACCTGCACTTCGCCCCGCCGGTCGTCTAGCAGTCTAAGCCAGGAAGTCCAGCAATGCCCGGTTAAACACCTGGCTGACCTCCAAATGCGGCCAGTGCCCGCACTTCTCGAAGATCCGCAGGCGTCCTTCGGGCATCAGCCGCGCTGCCCGCTGCCCGTGAGCTAGGGGGAAGATGCGGTCTTCACTCCCCCAGAACACCATTGTAGGGACCTGAAGCTCGCCGAGCCTGGGAGTTAGGTTTATCGAAGGCTTGATGCCCAACAGCGAGACCCCGGCTCGCAGCATCTTGAGCATGGCAGCGCTGTTTCCGGGGCGGCTCCGCTCCTCATGAATCAGGGTTATCAGCCTGTCAGTGACGTGGGCTCGATTGTGGAACACCTGGCGAAGCACCCATTGGGTGGCGGCAGGCCGGTGGCTGACTAGGAATTCTCCCAGCATCGGCACGGACATAATGCGGAGGAATCCAGCAACCTCGCGTCCTAGCCCGGCCGCGTCTTCGAGGACCAGACGGCGAACCCGCTGAGGGTGTTCCAAAGCCAAAGCCAAGGCTATGAGCCCGCCCAGGGAGTTTCCGACTAGGGAGGCGCGCTGGAGGCCCAACGCGTTCATGAACTCTTCCAGGAAGTGTACGGAGCCTTCCAGAGAGTATTGCCACGGGGGTTCGTCCGATGCTCCGTGGCCGGGCAGGTCTGGGACGTACACGGTATACCCCCGGGCCAACGTTTCCACGTTCGCATACCAGATCACGGCGGCTTCCCCCAGCCCGTGTAGCAGAATTAGGGGAGGTCCCGACCCAGCCTGAAAGTATCGCACCCGGGTGTCTGCCGCAGTGACCCACTTCTCGACACCGGACATCTTCAGGGGCGGCTCGTATTCCGCAGCGGTCATGATAGGTAAAGTGTACCCGCCATCGCCAGCCGCCACAACAACAGGCGGGCCTTAGTTGACGGTCAACCCTTTCGGGCCTAAGCTGACGGAAGTTCCATGGACGCTGCCGCCAGAACCCTATTGATGTCCCAACGAAGGCTGGAGACCTTGCTCTCCGTGCTGGACGAGGTCCCGCCCATGGACGCCCTGACCCTGTTGCTTGCGCCCGGAGACTCCCTGGACGACGTTCGCCCCGCCGATGAGCAGCAGGCCCACTGGCTGGAGGAGATACGTGCAGTCGCTCCGGCACAGATTTGGGAATCAGAGACGGGCGCCGTCCTCTTCTGGAGCGAACAGCTAAAACTGTCCGTGATGCCGTCCTTTCCGCTGGAGGCATCGGCTCGACGAATCGGCATCCGAACTGCCGCCCTTCGAAGTCTGTTGAATCGAGAACCGGTCATTGCCGTGATGCTGCTGCGGCTGGGCAGCTACTCCGTTGGCGTCTTCCGAGGGCGGCGACTTCTGGACGCAAAGACGGGAACCCGGTACGTGAAGGGACGCCACAGCGCGGGCGGAACGTCGCAGCGTCGGTTCGCTCGTGTGAGGGAGAATCAAATTCATCACCTGTATGTGAAGGTCTGCGGAGTTGTGCGGCAGAAGTTGGAGCCCTACAAGGAAGAGCTAGAGCATATTTTTCTGGGCGGCGAGCGGCACACACTAACGGGCTTCGTGAAGGAGTGTCCGTTCCTTCAACGACTCGAGCCTTTGATTTTCGGGCGTCTTCTGCCAGTGGGGGAACCTCGAAGGCGGGAGTTGGAGCGGATGCCAAATGAGATTTGGAAAAGTAGGGTGACGGTCTTCCGTCTGCCGGAAGGGTTCCCCTTCGACGGGCTGTAATCCGCGTCCCTCATCCGCGTAAGATAGTACAAAGTGACGCCATGGCATTGATACGCCGGCGTTGGGGCTGATAACATCTTTCTGTCACGTCTTGAGAATCGAACCAACCACCCCGTTAACGTTAAACAGAATGTCTACACCTTCCTCAATATACAGCCAGCCCACGATCGTTGAGTCGCATTTTGACGCAGTGAGGGAAACCAGTCAGGAAACGCTGGAATTGCTGGAGTTTCATCTCATCCGGCAACAGCTGGCCCGCTATACGACGTTGGCCCCGGCGCGGGAATCCGTCCTTTCATTGGCGCCCTCCTCCAACTTGGAGCAGATCCGACATCGTCAGCAGGGAACCTTGGAGGCGCGGAACTTCATCGAGGAACAGGGGTCCCTCGATCTGACGGGGGTGGAGGACATTCGTGGCTTGGTGCAGCGGGCCGTTCTTACAGGCGTCCTTCGGGCCGAGCACCTGAGAGAGATTCATGACACCCTTAGGGCCTGCCGTCGCGCTCGATCCGTTCTAGCCCATCGGAGGGACCTGCCCCTCATCTCCGACTGGGCCCGCGCGATGCCGTCATTGCGAGAGTTGGAAGACCGCATAGCGGGGGCCATCGACGCCAGCGGCCTGGTCATGGACAAAGCCTCGCCCGCGCTGCGACAGCTACGGATACAAGCGGAGGAGACCCGCGCCCGTCTATCGGTGTCCATGGAGCGGGAGATGCGCCGCTTACGCCGAAGCAACGTGCTTCAGGAGCAGCTTATTACGGAGCGGAACGGCCGGCTGGTGCTTCTGGTCAAGAGTTCGCTGCGACAACGGGTGCCGGGCATAGTCCACGACGTTTCGGACAGCGGGGCGACCGCCTTCATCGAGCCTCTGGGCGCGGTGCCCCTGGGCAACCAGTGGCGAGAGGCAGCGCTTTCGGCGCGTCGGGAGGAAGAGCGCATCCTTCGCTCCCTGTCGACACAGGTGGGGTTGCAGGGATCTCAGGTTCTGGCCTCGCTGGACCTGCTGGCCCAGATAGACTTCACCCTGGCCAAGGGGCGGCTATCCATGGCCCACGACGGAACGCCGCCCACCTTCATCGAGACAGAGGAGTCCCACCTGGGGCTGGAGGGCGCGCGGCATCCCCTGCTGGGGGAATCGGCGGTGCCCATAAACCTGACCCTGGGCGACGAGGGGCGCATTTTGCTCATTACCGGCCCCAACGCGGGCGGGAAGACCGTCGCCCTCAAGACGGCGGGCCTGCTGATGGCAATGGCGCAGGCCGGCTTGCACGTGCCGGCGGGCCGTTGCGACATGACGGTTTTCGACGCCATCTACGCCGACATCGGCGACCAGCAGAGCATCGAGCAGTCTTTATCGTCCTTCAGTTCCCACCTTCAAAACCTGGGTCGCATCATGGAGGGCGCCACCTCTCGTTCCCTTGTCCTGCTGGACGAGTTGGGGGCCAGCACCGACCCGGAGGAGGGGGCGGCCCTGGCCAAGGCGACCCTCAGCTATTTCGCCCGTGGCGGCGTGTCTTGCATAGTCACCACCCACCATCGAGACGTGGCCGCCTTTGCCCAAGACCAACCGAGCATGGAAAACGCCAGCGTGGAGCTAGACCCGTCCACTTTTGCGCCCACCTACCGCCTGGCAATAGGGCTGCCGGGAAGGAGCTACGCCCTCACCATTGCGGAGAGAATGGGCATCGACGAAGCAACGGTGAAACACGCCCGTTCCCTGCTTTCGGAGGACCACCGGCGGGCCGAGGAGCTGCTGCGCGAGCTGGAGGAGGAGCGCTCCCTTGCGGAACGTCATCGAAAAGCGGCCCAGCAAGAGGCGAGACAGGCGCACGTTCAGCGGCGTGAGTTGGAGAAGCGGTTGGACGCGCTGGAGACCGAGAAAGCGGTGATTCTGGAGGAGGCTCGGCAGGAAATTCAGTCTAAAGCCGACGATTTATGGAAGCGGCTCCGCCGCGCCGAGCGGGCCCTGACCCGGCCGGACTGGAAGCGGGGGCTGAAGGACGAGCGGGTCGACGTGGCGCAGGTGCGGAGCCAGATCCGGTCATCACTTGCGCCGCCGTCGGAAGTCAAGGCGAAGGCCAACCCGAGGCGTTGGGTCGAAGGGTTGAAGCGGGGTGACTTCGTCTACGTGCGGGGCCTTCCCAATGCGGCGGAGGTGCTGGAGCCTCCGAAGAACAGTGGCAATCTGGAGCTTCTTATGGGGTCGGTGCGGGCCAGCATCCCGTCGCACCAGATTGAGGGGAAGGCCCAGACGCCGCAGCCGCTGCGAATGCCAGAGGGGGTGTCCCTCTCCCGTGCGCCGACTGGCCCCGTGAGAACGGAGTTGGACCTTCGGGGCATGCGGGTGGAAGAGGCAGAGGGACAGCTTGAGACGTTTCTGGACCAGGCGTTGATGAAGGGCCTCTCGTCGGTGCGAATCGTGCACGGCGGAGGGACCGGCGCGCTCCGTTCCCTTGTTCGGGAGCGGCTTAAGGGGCATCCGGTGGTAAAGGCGGTGCGCCCCGAATCCGTTGGCCTCACCGACGGGGCGACGTTGGTGGAGTTGGTGTGACCGGTGGAGAGAGATTAGGGTGATGCGAGGCGTGCAGCAGATAATGGCAGGCGTGGCAGCGGCGGTCCTATTGGGCGTGATCCTTGGGTGCGCTCGGCCCGACACACCCACGTCGACGCCCCAGCCCTCTCCGGGGACGATGCAGCCCGCCGCGCCGCCATCGCCGGTCGCCCCACGGCCTACTTCGCCTTCCTACGAGCAGGGCGTGCAGGCGGTGGCGGAGCTGGTAGCCAAGGAACTAAAGGCGCCCTGGGCTTTGGCATTCGTCCCCGACGGCCGGATCTTCATCACGGAGAAGGAGGGCAACATCCGCGTCGTCGTCGAGGGCGAACTACAGGATGCGCCTTATCTCACCATTGAGGAGGTGGCCCCGGAGGGTGAGGGCGGGCTGCTGGGGGTGGCCGTTGACCCGAACTTCTCCATTAATGGTTACTTCTACGTCTACTATACCTATAAGGAAAGCAACGGCAGTCTTGCGAACCGGGTGGTGCGATGGCAAGACGCTGGACAGACGGCAGGGAATCCTACGGTTATCCTGGACGGGATTCCCGGCAATCGCATCCACAACGGGGGCCGCCTGAAGTTCGGACCCGACGGGAAGCTATACGTCACGACCGGAGACGCGGCTTCCAGCCCGCTGGCCCAGGACATGAGGTCCTTGGCAGGGAAGATTCTAAGAATAAACGGCGACGGCACTGTTCCTGCGGACAATCCCTTCCCTGGCTCACTGGTCTATTCCTACGGGCACCGGAACCCCCAGGGGCTGGCGTGGCACCCGGAAACTGGCGCACTCTTCGCTACAGAGCACGGGCCCGTGGGCAACGACGAGGTGAATCTCATCGTAGCAGGCGGCAATTACGGCTGGCCGGAGGTTGGGGGCGATGAGACCGGCGAAGGGTTCATACCGCCGGTCCTTCATAGTGGTATCGAGACGTGGGCGCCGTCGGGCGCCGCCTTCTACGACGGGGACATGATGCAGGCCTACTGGAAGGGACGTCTGCTCTTCGCCGCCCTTCGGGGACAGCGCATTGTTTGGGTGGAATTCCGCCCGGAGGAGTTCGTGCAAGTACAGGAGCAGGACTCTCTGTTCGTCCGACAGCAAGGGCGAATTCGTGACGTGGTCCTGGGGCCGGACGGGTATCTCTATTTCCTTACCAATAACCTGGATGGTCGTGGGAGGCCCCGCGAGGGGGACGACCTGCTGCTAAGAATCGCGCCGGTAGCGGGAATACTGAGCATGCGTGTGCCTTAGGGTACAATAGCGGCAGCAAAGGCCGCTGGGCTTAGACGAACAGAAGGACGCGCAATGAAGATAGCCGTTTGCATCAAGCAGGTGCCCACCCTCTCCCGCATCGAGTTTGACTACGAGAAGAAGACAATCCTTCGAGACGGGGTTCCCCTGGAGATGAACGTCTTCGACCTCATCGCACTAGGGCGGGCCATTGAGTTGAAGGAGGAGTTCGGCGGGGAGGTGACGGCTATCACCATGGGGCCGCCCCAGGCCAAAGAGGCGCTAGCCCATGCCTTGGCCGTCGGCGCAGACCACGGCGTCATCATCTCTGACCCGGTCATGGCAGGCTCCGATACCCTGGCCACCTCACGCACCCTGGCCCTGGCGCTGAAAGACCGGGGCTTCGATCTCATCATGTGCGGCAGAAACAGCACCGACGCCGAGACCGGACAGGTCGGGCCGGAGCTGGCGGAAATTCTGGGCATCCCTCACGTCAGCCGGGCTCGGCGGCTGGAATACCAGGCCGAGTCCAACAGCGTGATAGTGGAGCGGGAGACGGACGAAGGACATGAGATTCTGGAGATGTCCTTACCCGCCCTGGTCACAGCCACGGAGGGTTTGAGCGAGGAACGATGGGCGCGCCGCCGGCTGCTGGTTGAGGCCAGGAAGCGACCGGTTGAAGAGATAGGGGCCGGTCAGCTTTCGGAGGACGTGTCCATCTTTGGCGCGGAGGGTTCTCCCACCTGGGTAGCGGACATCCGCTTTCTTGAACCCCAGCGATTGGGGGTGGTGATTGAAGATTCCGACCCGGAAGCAGCGGCCCAGGCCGTAATGGAGGGGCTTAGAAACCGTCCCGACGTAGTCGAAGAAGACGCGCCGTCTGAATCGGGGTGGCAGAGATACCCCGGAGGGCAGGGAAACACCCTCTGGGTGGTGGCGGAGAGGTCGGCAGATGGGCTTCGCCGGGCGACGCTAGAGAATCTGGGCAAGGCCAGAGGGCTGGCCGAGGAGCTGCATGGTGAAGTTGTCGCCGTGTTGGTGGAGGACTTCGACACGGATGATATTGTGAAGCTGGCCCGCTACGGCGCCGACTTTATTCTGGACCTGTCTGCCCGCGACTATCGTCACCCAACTAGCCCGCTGACTGCTTCGACCCTCGATCGGGTCATAAGGGAAAGAAAACCTTACGCCGTGCTGTTTTCCTCCACTGCCAACGGTCGGGACCTGGCCTCTCGGGTTGCCGCCCGCCTCTCCCTCGGCCTCACCGGCGATTGCATTGACCTGGAGTTAGACGAGGAAGGACGGCTGGTGCAGTTGAAGCCCGCCCTGGGCGGCAACGTGGTGGCGCCCATCCTGTCGAAGGTCAAGCCCTACCTGGTCACCCTGCGTCCGGGCTTGCTCACGCCCGTCATGCCTGAGGACGACCCCGTAGTTACATTGGAATCCCCTCCTTACTGCGTAGAAGGGCCGGACCCGCTGCGCCTGGTGGAAAGCCGGGTCGAGGAGGACGCCAGCGGGTTGGAGTTGGAGCGGGCGGAGGTTGTCATCGGTGTGGGCATGGGCATCGGCGGCCCGGAGTCGCTGCCCAAGATTCGAGAGCTGGCGGGACGTTTGGGCGCGTCGGTAGCGGCCAGTCGCAGCGTCACTGACGCCGGCTGGTTGCCGAAACAGCTGCAGGTGGGTCTCACGGGCCGGGCCATAGCGCCCAGGCTCTACATAGCCGTTGGCCTTCGGGGCGACTTCAATCACATTGTCGGAATCCAGAAAGCGGGTACGGTAGTGGGCATAAACACCAACCGGCGGCATCCAATCTTTCAGGCCGCCGACTTCGGCATCGTCGGTTCGTGGGAGGAATACCTGCCAGCCCTTGTTAAGGCGCTGGTCCGCGAGGACTAACGGGCGAGGCGGCGCAGGAACATGGTGGTTAGGTCTACGAAGATCACCAGCAGCAGATACCATATCAGCAGCAGCGCCACGTCGGTATACCGGAACAGGCTCATATCCAGCAGAAACTCCCGTCCCAGCCCTCCGGCGCTGACCAGCCCGACAACCACGGTGGTTCGGATGACCACTTCCCACCGGTACAGCAGGTAGGTAAGAAACTGGGGCAGCGCCTGGGGCAGAATGCCGTAAGCCAGCATCTGGAAGACGCTGGAGCCGGAGGTCCGCAGGGCGCGGGCGGACCGGGGGTCCAGGTCTTCCACCACCTCGGCAGAGAGCTTGCCTAGGATGCCGTAGTTGTGGATGCCGAGGGCGAGGGCGCCGGCCAGTATGCCGGGGCTGAAGGCGAAGACGACTATCATGGCGATTATTAGCTCCGGTATGCCACGGCTGAAGATGAAGAGCGCCCGTAGCAAATAGTAGAGTGCCCTTGACGGCAGCGAGGCGGAGGAAGCGAGTTCTCCCGTGGCCACGTTGCGAGCGGCGGGCAGGAAGGTCAGCAGCGCGGCAACGCCCGCTATGGCCATGGCTAATACGCTCATGGCGAGGGTGTCGTAGGCCAGCCCACCCGCTTCCTTCCACTTGTCCCACTGCAGAAAGGCCGGCGTTCCTTCGCTTCCCGAACCCGCCAACCGCCCCAGAAAAGCCCCGGCCTGCCGCCACGTTTCGGCCTGAAACATCTCCCGTAAGCCGCCGTCGGGGTCGAGAAGCAGATAGGCCCAGGAGGCGCAGGCTAGGGCCACGAAAGCCGCCAGCGACACCCACAACGGGTTGAGCCGGAGCCTTCGGCGTGTAGCTGTATCTCTCCGCAAGCTCACGACGTGAGATACCTCCTAACCCAGGAACTCCAGAGGTCGACCAGCAGGACCAGCGCCACCATCGCGTAGAGCAGCGTCCAGACCTCAGGATAGTAGAGGTCCGACAGGGACAGCTGTATCTGCATACCCAGCCCGCCGACGCCAACGAATCCCATGATTGCGGCGGAGCGGATGGCGCATTCGAAGCGGTAGAAGGTGTAACTGAGCATATCCGGCAGGGCCATGGGCAGCCGTCCATAGAGAAGGATCTTGGCTTCCGATGCGCCGGAAGCCCGGAGGGCGCGGAGGGGGGCGGCTGGTACGTCGTTGAGGATATCGGCGTAGATTCTCCCTAGGATGCCGGCGTAGGGGATGGCCAAGGCCAGGATGGCTGCAGCCGGGAAGAGGCCGACGGCGGCAACGAAAAACCAGGCCCAAATCAGCTCGTGAACGGAGCGCATGGCGCCCAGGAGAAACCGGAAGCCTGCCACACCGGAGATTTTCGCGCGTGAGTTGCGGGTCAGAACGCCGGAGGCGAGAACGCCCAATGGCAGACCGAGAGCCACGGCGAGGCAGATTCCAGCTACGGCGTAGGCGACAGTCTTCCAAGCAGAACTAATTGTAAGGGTGAGGAATTCGCCGGACAGCTCCGGGCTGATGGCGGCTTGGAAGAACTGGCCGATGGACGCCAGTCCGCCGGGGTGCACCGGCGAGCTCCCCCACTGAAGCGAGGTGAGGCTCCAGAGGAAGGCGACCGCCAAGAGCAGGGTGAGGAATCCTCGCCCCCGGAAGAAGCTACCGTCCCGGTTACGGGCGGACTGGGGCGAGGTTGTAGAGGCGGTTGAGGGCCTCATCCGTCAGCTGCTCCACTGGCAGGTCGAACTCCAGATTTCCCTTTCGGAGACCGATGGCTCGGGAGAAGTATTTTCGCGTCAGGTGGGTGGAATGGACGCTGGCAATGAGAGTCTTGTTGGTCTCCGTAACGATGGACACCAGCAGATGCATCAGGTCCTCGGCGCGGGCCGGGTCCAGGGAGGCCACAGGCTCGTCCGCCAGCACCACCCTCGACTGCTGGGCCAGCAGCCGAGCCATGGCGACTCGCTGCTGCTCGCCGCCGGAGAGGTGGGACGTCCTTTCGTGCAGTTTCTCTGGAATCCCTACCCGCTCCAGCGCTCGCTCGACCATCTCCCGTTCGCGCAGGGAGACCAGGGATAGGAGGGACTTCCACAGGCTCCATCGCCCTAGCCGTCCGGCCAGCACGTTGTGTACCACGGAAAGCTGGGGCACCAGGTCCAGCTGTTGGTGCATCATTCCCACCAGTTCGGCCAGCTTGGGGCCGGCGCTCATGGTCGTGAGGGGCTGTCCGGCCAAGAGCACCTGTCCCTCGTTGGGCTGCTCCATGCTTGCGATGAGATGAAGCAGGGTGGTCTTGCCGCTGCCGCTAGGTCCCAGCACTGCCACCCGTTCACCCTCATTGATCTCCAGGGAGAGAGACGAGAGGGCGGCTTCGCCATTGTACCGCTTGGACACCCCTTCCAGGCGGACTATGGGAAAAGGACTCTGGCCGTTGCGCGTCATGCTACTCCAGCATCCCCAGGGACTTGGCCACGGACTCTATGTCGGCGTAGTTTTCGTTCTTGGAAGTGATGAAAGAATCTGTTCGGAAGGCTTCGAGGAGGTCGGACTGGCTTGAATCGAGGTGCATGTTCAAAAGGGCGTCCTGAAGCCTCTGGGTGAACCCTACGCCGAAAGACTCATCCAAATCTCCCCGAGCCGACCAGTTGTAGTCGAAATAGGGCGGTGTGACGGACATCTGCCGCACCTTTGAGACATCGATCCTATTACCGGAAACGGCGTTTTCCCATACGGTCTTGTTGAGGGCGCCGGCCTGGAAGGAGCCGGACTCCACCAGCTTCCAGGTAGTGTTATGGGAACCCGAGAAATTGGGCAGGCCGTTGAAGTCTGAGTCCGGGTCGATGCCCGCTTGGACCAGATAGCGTCGCGGCATGAGGTGACCGGAGGTGGAGTTAATGCTGCCGAAGGTAAAGGTCAGGCCGGCCAAGTCCTGTAGTTCCTGGGCGGGGAGGTCGGATTGAACGATGTAGGCGGAGACGAACTCGGTATCCCTGGGACGTTGGGCGATGGCCTTTGCGCCGGGGGATTGCTTGCGGGCCTGCACCCCCGTGAGTCCACCGAACCAGGCGAGATGGAGGTCTCCGTTAGCGAAGGCGGTGACTACGGCGGCGTAGTCGATGCTGGCCTTGTATTTTACGGACACGCCCAGCTTGTCGCTAAGATAGTGGGCCAAGCCGTCGAAGCGGCGCACTAGCAGGGAAGTCTCCTGGTCGGGAATGCCGCCGATGTATAGAGTTTCCGGGGTATCCCCGTTGCCGCCGGCGCAGGCAGATGAGAATGCCAGCGCCAATAGCAGAATTGGCGCGATGAACGTGAGCTTCCAGTTGTGGGTAGGAACTACCATCTCTTCCCTCTCGTCTGGGGGGACCGCGATTGCCGGAGCGGTCAGGGCGCAATGCTGGAATCCGGCGCAAGCCTAAGCGTGGGACGAGGGAAGAACTGCTGAAAGGGGAGAACTAGGGAATTCGGAGCTTAGCAGGACGCACCTCGCCCATCCAGGCGCGACCTCAGGTAAAGCCCTCTATTAAGCTGGGTATGAAGTTAAGAGTAGGCATAGGGCAAAGGAATACTATTATGGATGGGGGTTTTCGTCAATGGGGGAACAGGTCAGAGTGGCGACGACCTAAACTGTCCGGACGAACGTTGGAGTCAGGGTGTTGCGCCCAGAAGCTCTTCCGCCCTGTCCACAAACTGTTCTACCTGCCGGAGATGGCTCCCTATGATTCTGTTGGAAAGTGCATTCTCGTAGAAATTCACGTGTAGGTGTGAGGCGAGGGCGAACAGATTCGCAAGCTCCTCGTCGCTAGTCTCATCGGTCAAGGCTGAGACTGCACGCATGATATCCCGGTGACTGAAGTGGCGCCAGCCCCGTTCTTGGGCGATGGCCTTGACCATCTGGGCAGCTGCGCCCCATCCTTTTTCCGAGGCTTGTGGAAGGTCGCCCTTGGCGAGCTCTTCGTACGCCTGGGCAAGAATCACCCGGCTCTGCTCTTTGTATGTTGTCGTTCTTTGCATGTTAAACGCCTTCCGTGCGGTGCGTGCCGACGGCAAGCTCGCATCAACGGTACACGCACACAAGTGCTGGCGTCAACAAGGCTGGATTATTTTCTTCGTTGGCTCTAGAATACCGATGAGCGCTCCCCTGACCCGCCGGCTTCCCAGGTTTGGC
This sequence comes from uncultured Dehalococcoidia bacterium, assembly GCA_964397605.1. GTDB lineage: Bacteria > Chloroflexota > Dehalococcoidia > Lucifugimonadales > JAPULR01. The sequence goes on from CAYNJI010000001.1 coordinate 19,621, forward strand.
CCGGCCTCCACGGGGAGCCACTAACGGGAGGATGAATTATGACGGTCTTTGCAAGATATCTGGCTCACGGCAACATCAACTACGGTGTTGTCGAAGGGGATACCATCAAGCAGATAACCACCAGTCCGTTTGAGGAGTATGAGGTGACGGACCACACCCACACCCTCGACGAGGTGAAACTTCTGGCCCCCTGCGTTCCGGGGAAGATACTGGCCGTAGGTCTCAACTATCGCAGCCACTTGGGGGATAGGGCACCTCTCACGGAACCTCTCATCTTCTACAAGACGACTACATCGCTGGCAGGCCCGGGAGACACCATCGTCATTCCCAAGGCCTTCGACGGGCGGGTGGATGAAGAAGGGGAGGTGGTGGCAATCATAAAAGACCGGTGTAAGAACGTGCCAAAGGAGGAGGCCCTGGACCACGTGTTGGGGTACACCTGTGGCAACGACGTCAGCGCCCGACAGTGGCAGCGTGAAGACGGTCAGTGGTGGCGGGCCAAGTCTTCCGATACCTTCAGCCCCGCCGGACCCTTCCTGGTAACGGGCCTGGACCCCAGCGACATGATGCTTCGTGCCCGAGTCAATGGCGAGGAAGTGCAGGCGGAAACTACGGCCATGTTCCTCTTCGACCTGCCCACCGTCATAAGCCACGTCAGCAAGTCCATTACTCTGGAGCCGGGCGACATGATATTCACGGGCACTCCCGGCAAGCCCGCCGAGTTGAAGGACGGGGACGTTTGCGAGGTGGAAGTGGAAGGCGTTGGCGTACTGAGCAATCCGGTGCGGATGGAGGCCTAGTCCTTCGGTCCAGACGGTATCAACAAGAGGGGGCGCCAATGGATAATGAACGTCAATGGGGAGAGGTGGGCACCAAGCTCATCTTCGAGAACCATCGGGTTAGAATTTGGGAGCTTGCCCTGGAACCCGGCGAGTCCAGCCACTGGCACACCCACAAGCGGGACTACGTGACGGTGGGCCTCACCGAAAGCCGGATGCGGCGCCATTTCGATGACGGCACGTCGGATGAAACCGTCGGCTACGCGGGACGCTACACCTACGCCGACAAACACCAGCCTCACGAAGTTACGAACGTTGGGGACACTGCCCATCGAAACATCCTCATCGAAATAAAGGAGTAGTCATGGCGGAAGCAGGGGAACTGTCCATGGAAACCTTTCTCAAAATGGCGGCCCTGCAGGGGGTGGACACCAGTGACCCGGACCACACTGCGGAGCTATACGCCAGCGTGAAGGACATTATGGCCACGGTGGCGGAACTGCGGCGGCTGGAACTGGGCGACATAGAACCGGCCAACGTCTTCTCCCCGGGGGAGGGCTAGGCCATGGACGCAACGGAACTCTGCTATCTAAGCGCTGTGGAGCTTGGACGACTCATCGGCGCGAAGAAGGTCTCGCCGGTTGAGGTGGTCCAGGCCCATCTGGAGCGCATCGAGGCTACGGAGCCGGTTCTCAACTCCTTCATCACCCGTCCGGGGGAAGAAGCCCTGGAAGCGGCGCGGCAAGCGGAGTCGGAGATTGAGGCCGGAGGATATCGGGGCGTACTACACGGCGTACCGGTGGGACTGAAGGACCTCTACTATGTGGAGGGGATGCCCAATACCTCCGGCTCTCGCATCTTCGACGATTTCGTGCCCGACCACGACGGCGCGGTTGCGGCGCGGCTGAAAGAGGCAGGCGCCATTCTGATGGGCAAGTTGAACATGCACCAGTTTGCCTTTGGGCCTACGGGCCTCAACGCCGACTATGGTCACATGCATAACCCGTGGGACCCGGACAGGATGGCCGGAGGTTCCAGCGGCGGTTCCGGCTCCGCGGCGGCGGCGGGCCAATGCGCCATAACGTTGGGAACAGACACAGGGGGGTCCATACGGATTCCCAGCGCTCTATGCGGACTTGCGGGCCTAAAGCCCACCTATGGTCGGGTGAGCCGCTACGGGCTGGTGTCTCTTTCCTGGTCGCTAGACCACCCCGGGCCCATGGCCCGTACGGTGGAAGACTGCACAGCGGCCCTTCAGGTCCTGGCGGGTTACGATCCCCGCGATCCGGCGTCTGCCCAGGAGCCGGTGCCCGACTATATGGAATCCCTTTCGGAAGACCTGACCGGTCTGAAGGTTGGGGTGCCGAGGGAATACTTTGAAGTGCCCGTGGACGCAGAGGTGGAGAAGTTGGTCCGGGCTGCGCTGAAGACGCTGGAGGAATTGGGCGCCCAGGTAGTGGAAGTGGCTTGGCCGATGTATCATCGCTCCGCCGACATATCCAAGATAATCCTCTACGCAGAGGCGGCGGCGTATCATAGAGAACTGCTGCTGCGTCGAGGAGAAGAGTACGACCCTTCGGTGCGGTGGCGGTTCGAGTCTGGGCTGTTCATCAGCGGGCCGGACTACCTGAGAGCGTTGCGGCATCGGCGGGAATACACCGAATCGACGCGGGAACTGTTCCAGCAGGTGGACCTGCTGGCAGGCCCGATGGAGCCAGTGGTGGCGCCGCTCATTGAAGAGGAATCCATCCAGGTCAATGGGGAGTCGGTGGGAGTCATTCCGGCCCTGACGCAGTACACTCGCCCCTTCAATCTGACAGGCTATCCGGCGCTGACGGTCCCTTGCGGCTTTTCCGACGGCTTGCCTGTGGGCTTGCAGCTTGCAGCGCGTCCCTTCGACGAGGCGACGGCGCTACGGGCGGGCTACGCCTACCAGCAGGCGACGGAGTGGCACAAGCGCAGACCGCCACTCTAAGAACCTTGTCGTCCTTCCACCAGGTCCATTGTGACTTTGAGGACAGCGGACGATCGAGTTGTGCTTGCTTCCCGCGTCTCAATTGCCATTGGTGCCGTGGGTTGGATAGAATAGGTGCTTAAGAGGGTCGCGCGTGAGCGGTGTCCCGCATCGGTTATATGAATGCCATGAATACATTCGTCGAAAGATTAGAGGATATTGACGCCCGGTATCGGGAGTTGGGCCGCTTGCTGGCTCAGCCCGAGGTGGCGGTGGACTATGAGCAGGTGCAGAAGCTGGCCAAGGAGAGGGCGAGCTTGGAAGACACCGTGAAGGGGTATCGGGAGCTGAGAGACCTGCAGTCCCAGCGGGACGAGGCCCAGTCAATCATAGACGAGGGGGACGATCCAGAGATGGAGGCCCTAGCCGCCGAGGAATTGGAGGAGGCGTCCGGCCGGATAGAAGGGTTGGTGGAGGAGCTACGGTTGGCGCTGCTGCCCCGGGACCCCAACGACGGACGTAGCGTCATCGTGGAGATTCGCAAGGGCGCCGGCGGCCAGGAGGCCGGTCTGTTCGCAGCAGACCTCTACCGCATGTACATAAGGTACGCACATAACCAGCGCTGGAAGGTGGAAGTTCTTAACTCGAACCCGTCGGACCTGGGAGGCTTCAACGAAATTGTCTTCAATGTGGACGGTAAGAATGCCTTCGGTCGTCTGAAGTACGAACGGGGCGTGCATCGGGTGCAGCGAATTCCCACCACGGAGTCTTCAGGGCGGCTGCACACCTCCACAGTCACCGTGGCGGTGCTGCCAGAGGCGGAAGAGGTGGACATCAAGATAAACATGGATGACCTGCGCATCGACGTCTTCCACGCCGGGGGACATGGGGGTCAGAACGTGAACAAGGTGGCCACGGCCATCCGGATTGTCCATAACCCCACTGGCACGGTGGTTACATGCCAGGACGAGCGCTCCCAGTTCAAGAATAAGCAGAGGGCTTTGAACATTCTCCGGGCCCGCCTGTACGAGCAGGAGCAGCTGCGACAGGAGCGGGAGATAACCCAGTCTCGCCGCACCCAGGTGGGCACGGGGGACAGGGCGGAAAAGATTCGCACCTATAACCTCCCCCAGGACCGCATTACGGACCATCGCATAGGCCGGAATTTCTTTGGCTACCAGAAGTATATGGACGGGTTCATGGGCGACATCATCGAGGCGCTTGCGGCCCATGAGCAGTCCGATGCACTGGAAGCGGCTCTGTCCCGTTGATTTCTTTTTCCCTTGTGGACAGTGGGCGAGTCCGAAATGACTGCGCCGACCTCGTCTGCTTGACCGGCGGATAGATGCCCACCCTGGGGGAGTTTCTGCAAGACACTCGGCGCCGTCTGGCGGAAGCGGGGACGCTGGAGCCCAGACTGGAATCGGAAGTCATCCTGACGGACGTGCTGGGCGTGCCGCGTCATCGTCTCTACGCCTACCAGGACGACGCGATACCCGACGAGGCGACGGAGACTCTAGAGAAGGTGGTGCAGCGTCGGCTACGACGTGAACCTCTGGCGTACATTCTGGGGCACCGGGAGTTCTACGGCGTGGACCTGACAGTTGGCCCAGGAGTTATGGTTCCCCGCCCGGAAACAGAGATGTTGATAGAGCGGGCCATGCTGGTATGCATGGAGCGCATGGAGCGGCCGGGGCTTGTGGTGGCGGACGTGGGAACGGGCAGCGGAGGCATTGCCGTCAACCTGGCCATGCACCTCCCCGGCGTTCGGCTGTACGCCACGGATATTTCGGCGGAGGCGCTGGAAGTGGCGAGGGTCAACGTCGACAAGTTTGGCCTAGGGCAGCGAATCACCCTCCTGAAGGGGGACTTGCTGGAGCCGCTGCCCGGGAGGGTGGACGTCATTGTGGCCAACCTTCCGTATATCCCGTCGGCGCGTCTGAAGGACCTCCAGCCGGAATTGGGCTGGGAGCCGAGGACGGCGCTGGACGGAGGAGGCGACGGGATGGTAATGCTGCGTCGATTGATGGGTCAGGCGGCGGGCAAGCTGGCTTTGGACGGCGTGATGTTGCTGGAGATAGACCCGGGCCTGGGTGAACCTCTGCGGCGAATGGCGACGAGGCTATTCCCAGGGGCGGCGACATCGGTTGAGAAGGACCTCGCTGGGCTTGACCGGATCTTCGTGTTGGAGTCCCGGCCCGGAGCTGTTGTGGATTAGTCTATCTCTGATAGGACCGGTCGCGCTGCTCGCGAAACAGCAACTGGTTGGCGTATCCGGCGTATCTACCGAAGTGGTCCTGGGCCCACATAACTAACTCATCGCCGACGGGCTGATTTCCGGATGGGAAGTATCGCTTCATGGCCCGTTCAACCCACCTATCCACTGGAAAGGCTTCCATCTTGTCCAGAGCAAAGAGGGCGATGCAATCTGCTATCTTGTTCCCAATGCCGCGGCAGGCCATGAGTCTACGCTTGGCCTCTGCGTAGCAGGCCTCGGGTTGGGACAGGCGACGCAGGTCCAGCCTGCCGGCGCATATGCGTTGGGCGGCGGCGAATATCTTGGTGTGGCGGTCCATACCCAACCTCAGCCGCTCCAAAGTTTCCACACCGGCCTCCACCACCCTTTGAGGCGATGGGAAGGCGTAGCGCACTTCGCCGTCGAGTTCGACGGGGCGGCCTAGCGCTTTGGCGACTTTCTCCACCATTTTGCCTATGCTATCGACGCTGTTGGTGGCGGAGCAGACGTAGGCGGCGGTACACTCCCAGGGGTCCGGCTGGCGGAGGACTCGTAGGTAGGGGTATCTCTTCACTAGCTTGGCGACGTGAGCATCGCGGGCCGATAATTCAGCGCGAAGGATCTCTACGTCTTCATCCAAGCGAAAGTAGGAGATGAGGAGATGGTCCAGGTTGGCCTTTGCCCGGTACTCGAGTGCTCCATCGAGTTGTCGGAGGTGGAGCAGGTTTCCGTTGAGGACACCGGAACGCCACCCGTCTGACATCTGGCACCACCGGAAATCTTGGGTGCCGTCGAGAACGGCGTGCAAATCGAAGGGTTGGCCGATTATTAGCCGGTGTGGCACTGCGTTTGCTGCCCGTATGATCGCCGTGACGGTAGGGCTAGTCGGAGGAGGGGAGCTGCCGGGGCGCCTGGAGGGCCATCTCTATGTCGCAGCAGACGACTACGCCGTCTCCACGTCGCACGCAGAGAATAAGGGAGCCGCACTGTTGGCAAGCGTAACGTTTTCCGAGTTGGTTGGCCATTCTTTTATCCTGGTGTTTGGAAGTCGGTTGGGAGAGGTTCAGGTGCTCGTCTAGGGGGTTGAGGCTATCCTGGCGGCCTCTAGTTCTTGAGCTTGGTCGGTTGGCTGCAACACTTCAACTCACCGTCACCGCCCCGGGTGACGAGGAATTCGGAGCCGCACTGGGAGCAGGTGTAGCGCTTTCCCGTCTCGTTCGGCATGGGAGCGGCTCCTTTCTCGTCGAGGTTCCGAAGGGTAGAGATGTCACGTACCGAGGCATATTCTAGCGGCAGGTGGCAATTTTGGTCAATGGGCGGGGGCCGAAATTCTTCGGGGCGACCAGAATGACGCTTTGGACGGCTTGGTTAGATGACCACGGTTGGTTCTATTTCTATGAGCAGGCTTGGGCGGGCGAGGCCGGGGCTGGCTACCAGGGTGCTGGTGGGGTACTGGCCCTGAAAGTAGCGTTCCAGAAGGACTTCGAATTCCGGCTGCCGCGGACGGAAGGCGTCCATGTCCGTAACGTAGATTACCAGCTTGACGACGTCGCCCATGGACGCGCCCTCGGAGTGGACGATGGCCTGTATACGTTCGAGGGTGGCGTTTGCCTGGGCGATAACGTCCTCGTTCTCCGAAGGGGTGCCGACGGCGGTACAACCGGATACGTAGAGAGTTGATCCTGCGCGAAGGGAACGCACGTAGTTGCAGAGGGTGGGGGCTATGTCCGAATGGGCGTGGCGAATCTTGTCCATGGGGGATGAGGCTCCTTCAGAGAAATGATGAACCCCTCGGCACAGGCCGAGGGGTTCATAGGATTCATAAGGTTTGAGGGCTGTCTAGGCCTGGGCCCGGCTGCGTCGGAGGATGGTCCCTCCGCCGACTATCATGACTGCGCCGACGCCAAGGGCAATGAGGGCGAGGGTCATGAAGTTTATGTCGCCGGTGTCGGGCGGACCAGCGCCGACCATGGCATTGTAGCCGGCCATGTCTTGCGCGGCCATGTGTGCCTGCATTGCGCCGCCTTCGCCTTTCCTGGCACTGATGGCGCCGTCGAGGTCTTTATCGCGACCATTCAGGGCCCGGCTCGCCAGGGTGTGAGCGTTGGTGGCGTAAGCCCTAGCGGTAACCATGTCGCTGGCAGCCTTGGCAGTCATGGCTGCGTCCCGGGCCATACCGGCCCAAGAGGCCACGTTGTTGGTGGAACTGACGACCTGGCCTGAGTAGGTATGGAAGTTGGGATGGGTGGGGACGGCTGCGACGGCGCCCTGAGCCTGCCCGGCGGCGGCGGTGGCGTGGGCCGCAATGCCCATTCCGTCTCCCGGGTTTGCTTGAGCGTCATCGAAGTTGTCGCCTTCGGCGCCCTCGATGATGTTGATCACGTGGGAAGCGTGCGATTGCACTTCTTCGATGGTCTTACCTTCCGTGGCTAGCTTGGCGTGGGTAACGGCAAGTTGGGTCTGACCGACGAGAATCACCGTTGCGCCGGATTCGCTATCCAGCAGCCCGTGGACGTACATGATGCCGTCTTCAGGAATCACGTCGTAGTAGACAAATACGCCTGAGGGCCCAGGATCCGTATCTGGGGAGGGTTCGAGGGTGACGAGGAACTGGCTGTAGCCGGTTGCCAGGTTCATGCCGTCGGGGTGGGTGTAGCTCTGGTCGACGGTGCCGCTGTCGTCCAATTCGAAGACGCCAACGCTGAGCTTACCCGCGCCATCGGCGGTTACCAACCATCCTTCGTAAGCGTTGCCTTCCCCTGGGCTGGGGAGGGTGTTCAGCTTAATTGTCAGCATGTCAGAGGCGCCCATAGAGGACTCCTCGATCATAGCTGTACCCACGGTCACCTGCCCGCGGGCGATGCTGAGGGGGATGATAAGTGCCATCAGAGATAGCAACAGGACTACTTTGAAGACTTTGGACAAGTACATCTAACCTCCTTTAACGGCTAGCGTAATCAGATGTTCTTAGGCAATTGACAAGCAACAGTGGGGAACTGCGGGCGTATTATATAGGGTTGTCATTGGCCAATGCAATAGCTTTACTATCGCCATAGGGGTCAATTGCCTAGATTGAGTTGGGGCTTCGGGAAAGGCCTCTCTATTGCCGGTGAGATTTCTTTTCACTTCCTTATTATATAGCAAAGGTTACGGCGCCCGAGGCATTGGAGGAGCGCTATTGCAGGTTTACCTACGGTGCCTCCCCCTCTAATCACTTGCGTTTATTATTGCAGCGTGCGGCCCATTGTAGTGGATGACGGGGCGTTAGACCAGCCCCTTGGCTTCACTTTTGGAGGGGTCTGCCCCTACGCTGTATGAACTCTGCGAATCCCTCCTCGACGGCGAGGCCCTGGTGGGTGGTTCTGCGGGACATGTGCTCCCGTTGCCGCATCTCCTCCCAGGAGTGGCCCAGATTATTCTGAATGAGGCTCTTTACTCCCTGGACGGACCTGGGATGGTTGGCGGCGATTGTCTGGGCCAGCTCCATAGCTTTATCCATGAGCTTGTCTGAGGGAACCAGATGGTTCAGGAGGCCCAGCCGGTAGGCTTCTTCGGCTTCCACGACGCGGCCCGTGTAGAGGAGCTCCTTGGCGCGGGGCCAGCCTATGATGACGGGTAGGGTCCAGGTGGAGTTCATCTGGCCGTAGGCGACGGCCAGAAAGCGAAACTGGCTTCGCTCGCACCCTACAAGGAAGTCGAGGGAGCTGGCGAGCACGGCGCCGCCGCCGTGGGCCAGTCCGTTGAGGGCGCCGATGATGGGCTTGGCGCAGTTGACCACACTCTGCTGGCCTTGGCCTCTCACGTCGGCGGCTTGGGCCGACTGCTCCGGGGTGAAGGAGCGCATCTCGTGGATGTCCGCGCCGGCGGAGAAGGAGCGTTCGCCGGCGCCGGTAAGGATGATGGCGCGAACTTCGTCGTCGGCCTCCAACTCGGCGATGGCTTGGCCCAGCTCTTGGGATAGGGCCAGGTTCATGGCGTTGAGGACCCGGGGCCGGTTGAGGGTGACGGTTGCAACGCCGCCTTCTCGGTTCACCAGTATGGTCTGGTAGCTCATGGGTTGTTTCCTCGTCTTAAAGGGGTGGGGAGACGCCCCGCGGTTGGGGGATGATGCGTTGACATAGTAGCCTCTTCCCCTGAAAGGCGCAACGGGCGGGTTCGTTTCAGGAACGAGTGGGGAAACGAGGGACTCGTTTCAGGCGTGGGACTGACTCGTTCTTGATTCGAATATGGAGTGTTTTGGGGTGATTCAGGCATGGATCTGATGGTTGGGGGATTCGTATTTGTTTTTCTAAATTATTGGGGCAACGAATGATATTTTCATCCGTAGATGTATCGTCTTTGGACGGCCATTAGCTCGGAGAGGACATCGAGGGTTTTGAGTATGAGGTCTGGTGAAGTGTCAGGGTCGTCGAGGAGGGTGTTAAGCCTAACTCGGAGAAGGGCGATTTCCGGGGCCAGGTCTTTGAGGTCATTGGCGTTTTCGAGAATCTCAAACTGTTCGGGAGTGAAGTGCCTGGAGTAGAGGCCGTGCTTGCGGGCGTTCTGGTTGCCGGGTTGGGCGCCGCGCTTACGCTTAGGTTCTTCGTCCTCATCGCTGCTGAGGTCGTAGAAGGAGCCCTTAGGGGGTTCTTTGGGGATTCCCAGTTTGTCGAGGTAGTCTTCCATTTCTTTGTGTATTTGTTCTATTTTTCTCATGGGAGGGAGGGTAGCAGGGGGTAGGGATTTTGGGCAAGGGGAAGATGGCACAGTGGGGTAGGGGGGTGCGTGATACAATCGGCATCGGGGGTTGAGTGGGGGAAAGTTTGCGGGGATGAAGCATCGTGGTTAAGCAAAGCGACGGACTTCAGGAAGCGCAGGATGCCATCGTCCTTAAGGTGGAGGAGCGGGCGGGCATTCTGGCGATGGAGCGGGAGACGGAGGGGATGCTGGGGGAGATTGTGGGGGATATACGATAATGGATGTCGATAGCCCCGCATTGGAGCGCCGATATGCTGACTGATGCAGAAATTCAAAATCTTATTAAGATGCCCAAGCTCGTCGTGTCCAAGACTCCGGGCCGTGGATACGCCGCGGAAAACAACCAAAGGCGGTGTAGTTTAGAACTAGTGGCTGACGGGGATCCTGATAAGCAATTCACCATCTTCATTCGGCAGAATACCAATTTCATAGAAAACTTCTCTATAGGACTCCGCTATAGGACTGGCAACAAAAGGCTTCCAATAGTTACGCTAATTCGCTACAACGGAGCTCACGGAGAATACGATATTTCACCTGACGGCCACTTTGTCCAACCGCACATTCATCGAATGACAGAAGAAGAGCTAAAGTCCGGAAGCATTCAGCCGCAAGAAAGCTGTCGAGAGATTACCGACAGATATGAAACTTTTGAACAGGACCTCGGAGTATCTCTTGGTGATGTAGCGGCGTCCAATTTGTTTCAGTATTTTCCTGAACTGCAGCAGCAGAGGTTATTCAATGGACATTGGCAAAATTAAAGAATCGTTAAATCGGCGGATGGCTGGGGGAATTGACTTCTACAAACGTCGTCCCGGCAAGTACCAGCTCATAGTTCCCATACTGCATGAAGATGGGGACATGGTGGACATTTACTTTGAAGAAAGTCCATTGGGTAAGGGACATGTTCGCATCTGCGACTTTGGCATGGCGCTGATGCGTCTTTCCTACACCTATGAAATTAGCACACCCACCCGAGAGAATATTTTTGAAAGTATCCTGCTCAACAACCGAGTGAGTAACGACGGTGGCAATCTTTACTTGGATATTCCGGTTGACAGGCTCTACGAAGGCATTCTGCAATTTGCCGGTTGCGTGCAAAAAGTGTGCAACATGCGCTACTGGAGCAGGGAGATGGTCCGCAGCGCGTTCTACGATGATCTGGAAGAACACGTCAAGACGGAGTTGATCGGATTCTCACCGGAGCCCGATCTGTCGCCTGTGCCAGACAATCCTCTTCTCACAGTGGATTGGTCCCTCTCGCATAATGAGCGGAATTTCTATGTGTTTGGAGTTCCTGGCAACGATAAGGCAAAGAACGTGGCTATCTCATTGCTGGAGTTTCAGAAGGCCCAGTTGTACTACATGAGTCTCGTGGTGAACGAGGACATGGGCGAATTGGGGAGAAGGGAATTGAGCCAGTTGACGAGAAATG
>CAYNJI010000002.1:0-19922 GCA_964397605.1 uncultured Dehalococcoidia bacterium
GGTGGTCATCATCAGAACGTCTTCCGGCTGAGGGTTGACGTCGTCGTCACGCAGTATGCGCTCGGTGAATAGGCCCGTCCGCATCACCTCGACCATGTCCTGGGTATTGTTGTCGGTTCCCATGCCGATGGTGCAGCCGGCATGACGGAGAGCGGGGATTGGAGGAATGACGGCGCGGCGGGCGGCCATTGCGGGCTGGTGGGAGATGTTGGAGCGGGTGGTGCCCAGAAGTGAAATCTCAGAGGGATGCAGGAATCGGACGTGGGCGGCGAGCAGGCGAGGGCCGAGATAGTCGTTGTGGAAGAGGCTCTGGGTGGGACGGACGCCCCGCATGAGCATTAGGGACTCCACTTCCAGCCGGCTCTGGTTAAGGTGAATGGTGTAGCGGCTGTCGTACTTTTCCGCCAATTCGTGCACTGAGCTCAGAAGAGACGGGGAACTGGTCTCCACCAATCCGGTAGACCCCATACAGGTTATGCGGTCCGTTTCACTGCCATGATGCCACTTTTCGAAGAGGCGCATGGCCTGTTCCAGGCTCTCCTCACGCAGATCGTCGGAGTAGGCGTGAACGGGTTCGCCGGAGCGGAAGGTTGGGGAAACGACGCCGTCGGCGGTATTCTCGGCCAGCACCCAACGCATGCCGGTCTTATCGAGCATGTCGGCGTATCGGTGGATGCCGCCGGAGATTTCTACGGTGGTAGTGGAACCGGTGCGGGCGGCCTCAATTGCGCCAAGGGCGGCCATGACCGTTGTTTCTTCGTCGGAGACCATATCTCGCACGTCTTCAGGGAAGGCGAAGCTGGATGGGAACCCGAAGTCTTCAGAGATTCCCCGGAAGAGGTTGGCAGTTAGGTGGGAGTGGCAGTTGATGAGTCCGGGGAAGACGGCTTTGCCTCGCCCGTCGATGACCTCAGCGTGGGGGTAGATGGCGCGAACTTGCGGGGTGGGGCCGAGGGTCGTAATGCGACTGCCTTTGATGGCGATGGCGCCGTTGTGGAGGATGGAACGAGCCGGGTCACAGGTGACTATGGTGGCGTTTTCTATGATGGTGGTCTTCGTGACGGGCCTTTCGCTGGCTAGCAAAGTCTAACGGTCCTTAAAGGAGAAGGCGCGCTCTTCCCGGGTGATTATCTCCAGAAGGGCAGTCTGGCCCTCCGACACCACCTGTTGGGCCCTTGTGATAGCGGGAATTATCTCGTCGGGGTTCTCCACTCGCTCGTTGTAGCCGCCCAGGGCTTCGGCCACCTGGGCGTAGTTGCCCGTCAGGTATTTTGTGCCGTAGCGCTCGTTGGCCACGGGGAAACGGTCCGAGCCATAGATGCCCATGGCGGAGTTGTTAAGGATTATGGTGAGGATAGGGATGCGCTCTCGCACAGCGGTTTCCACGTCGAGGCCCACCATGCCAAAGGCGTAGTCTCCCATGACGTTGACGGCCAACTTCTGGGGCTCGGCCATCTTCGCGCCGAGGGCTAGGCCGAGGCCGTAACCCAGCTGGGTGGACTTGCCCCAACCGATGAAGCCGCGAGGTGAGACGGTCTCGAAGAAAGGGATCATCTGGTCTCTGGGGCTGCCGGAATCATGGGTAACGACGGAGTTCTTGCGGTCGATGGTGTTCATGAGGTCCCAGATGACGCGGTAAGGGTTAATGGGTACTTCGTCGGAGGTGAGTTTGGGCATCCACTCAGCCATCCAGTCGCTGCGGACGGCGCGGACTTCGTCAGCCACGCTGCCGTTCTCACGATGGCCGGCGGAACCAGCGAGGGCGTTTATTTCGTCAATAAGCTGGGAAAGCACCAGCTTTGTGTCTCCCCAGAGGGCGTAGTCGATGGAATAGTCCTTGTTGATGTCCGAATCGTCGTTGGTGGAGTGAATCATGACCGTGCCTGCCGGGATTTCCACGCCGAAGCCGGTTCTGGTGAAGCTGCAGCCGATGCCGAATACGAGATCGGCGCGGTTGAGAAAGTGTACGACTGGGCCGGTGGTGGTTGCGGAGCCTGTCCCGAGGGCCAGGGGGTGGTCTTCCGGGAAGGCGCTCTTGCCGGAGAGGGTGGTCATGACTGGGGCTTGGAGAAGCTCGGCCAGTTCCTGAAGCTCGGTCCAGGCTTCGGCGTAGAGGACGCCCTGACCGGCATGAATGATGGGTCGCTTGGCGGCTAGGAGAGCCTTGGCCGCTTCACGGACCTCCTGGGGATCGCAGCCGCTGCGGAACTTTCGGACGGGCCTGTAGGCCTCAACGATGGCGTCGTCTACGTTGGTTCGGAGGATGTCCGAGGGCAGTTCGAGAAGGACGGGGCTGGGACGGCCGGACCTGAGTTGGCTGAATGCCCTCCGCATCATATCGGGGATGCGGGCGGCTACGTTGACGCGTTCCGACCACTTGGTGACTTCTCGATAGCTTTGGGAGGGGGTGAAGGTGGGGCGGACGCCGGCCCTGTCGAGAGGGGCAGAAGCGGGAAGCAGGAGGATGGGTACGGAATCGGCGTAGGCTTGGGCCACGCCGGCGTAAGCGTTTTCGGCCCCGGGGCCCGCCTGCATGGTGAAGACGCCAGCGCCGCGTCCGTTGGTGACGCGGCTGAAGCCGTCGGCGAGGTTGACTCCCACCCGTTCCTGGCGAAAGATGATGGGCCGGATGCCGGCAACGGCCGCGGCTTCCTCCAAGGAGTTGTAGGGGATGCACCCCATAAAGTCCACACCCTCTTTCTTTAGAATCTGCGCGACGGCGTCGGCTCCCTTCATGGTCCCTCCTCTTGTTTGATGACTTTGTGTGTCTGTGGTGGGGTTCATCCTAGTACGCAAGAGGGCTAGTGTCTAGGGGAGGGTGGAATGACAGAGGCAGCGCGAAGGATGGTAGAATCTTCTGGCCCTTGAGGTAATTGGACGACTTGGAGGTTAATGGTGGCGATAAAGTTTGGCACCGACGGTTGGCGGGCGATCATAGCCGAGGAGTTTACTTTCGAGAACGTGTCCATGTGCGTTCAGGGGGTGGCGAACTACGTTAAGGAGTTGGGTTGGGGAGACCGGGGTGTGGTGGTGGGGTTCGACACCCGATTCGGATCGAAGGAGTTCGCCCAGTGTGCCGCTGAGACTCTGGCGGCCAACGGGGTCCCGGCGCTGCTGTGCCGCCAGATGTGCCCGACGCCGGTGGTCAGCTACAGCGTCCCAAAGCAGGGGGCGGCGGGGGCGGTGATGATTACGGCGAGCCACAACCCGCCCCTGTGGAACGGGGTGAAGTTCAAGCCCCACTACGGCGGCAGCGCGTCGACGGAGATTGTGGTGCGGCTGGAGGAACACGTGGCTGCGGCGGAAGCTGCCGGCGCAGCCCGGATGAGCTTGGAGGAGGCATCGACACGGGGGCTGGTCAAGAAGTTTGACCCTGTGCCGGACTACATGGAGCAGCTGGCCCGTATGGTTGACTTGGAGGTGGTGAGGGGCGCAGGAATCAATGTTTTGGCGGATGCGATGCACGGCGCAGGCGCGGGGTATCTGCCCCGCTTGCTGGAAAACTCGGCAGGCTCCGTCAACGAGATTCGAGGTGAGGTGAATCCTGCTTTCCCTGGCATGCACCAGCCGGAACCGATAGCAGAGAATTTGACCCAAGCGTCGGCTCTGGTGGCTGGTGGAGGCTACGACGTCGGCATCGCCTACGACGGCGACGCCGACAGGCTAGGCGTCCTTGACGAAAACGGTCAATACCTGAACACGCTGCAGGTCTTTGCGCTGCTGGCCCTGTATCTTCTGGAGGTCAAGGGCGAACGGGGGCCAATCGTCAAGTCAATTACGTCCTCGGATATGCTATTCCGGTTGGGGGAGTTGTACGGGGTACGGGTTTTAGAGACGGGGGTGGGATTCAAATATGCTGGGCCACTGATGATGAAGGAGAATGCGTTGATGGCGGGGGAGGAGAGTGGGGGCTACGGCTTCCGAGGGCATATTCCGGAACGGGACGGGATTTTGAGCAGTTTGCTGTTCCTGGAATTCATGGCACGTACGGGGAAGCGGCCTTCGGAGCTCCTGGCCATGCTGCACGAAAGGGTGGGGGAGTGGCGCTACGGCCGGCGGGATGTTCCCTTCGATAATGCGAAGCGGGGGGAGTTTGAGGAGGCGTTGGCGAAAAGCGCAAGCGTCTCCGAGATTGGCGGCATGAGGGTGGTTTCTACGGATGCGCTGGAAGGCAGGCGGTTCCGTTTCGAGAAGGGGTGGGTGATGGTGCGGCTATCGGGCACGGAACCGTTGGTGCGAATTTATGCAGAGACAGCTTCGTATGAAGGGGTGGCGGCGCTGCTTGACGGGGCGGCGGAGATGTTGGGATTGTAAGGGGGTTTTCACCCCCATCCCCCGTCTTCACGAGGGCAGGCTCTAACCTTCCCCCATCGAGGGGGAAGGACTCGGTGGATTAGCGCTTGGTGTATTGGGGCGCGCGGCGCGCCCGCTTGAGGCCGTACTTCTTACTCTCCTTGATGCGGGAGTCCCGGGTGAGCAAGCCGTTTCGGCGCAGGGTTTTCCTCAGGCCTTCGTCAAAGGCAAGGAGGGCGCGGGCGATGCCGTGGCGGACTGCCTGACACTGGGAGGAGACGCCGCCGCCCTTGACTTGGGCCATGACGTGAAATCGGCCAATGCTGTTGGTGGCTTCCAACGGCTCTTTGACGGTCACTTGCCAGATAAACCACGGAAAAGCTTCTTCCAAGGGCTGGTCGTTAACCCGTATGATGTTGCCATTGCCGAGGTAGAGGCGGACTTTGGCAATGGAAGTCTTGCGCTTGCCCGTACCGTAGTAATATTCTTGTTCAGAGCCTGATTGGACCAATTGGCTGATTACCTCTCTCTAATTTGTGCTGGTTACTTGTGCCTGGTGAGGGTGAGTCTGGTCGGCGTACACCTTCAGACGACCTAGCATCTGGCGTCCTCGCTTGGTAGTGGGGAGCATGCCCTTGACGGCCAGCTTAATTACCCGGTCGGGATGGTTGTCCAGCATGTCGCGGAGAATCGTGGACTTGAGATTGCCGGTGTAGCCGCTGTGGCGGTAGTAGGTCTTCTGGAGGAGCTTCCGGCCGGTGACCCGGATCTTGGAGGCGTTGATGACTACCACATAGTCCCCGGTAAGGACGTGAGGGGTGAAGACGGCCTTGTGTTTGCCCTGGAGGGTCTTGGATATCTGGCTGCAAAGCCGCCCAAGAATCTGGCCGGTGGCGTCAATGACGTGCCAGGAAGCTGGAATCTCTTGGGGTTTGGCTGTATAGGTGCTGATTCGCTTCATGTTTTCAGTTCTCTTCGTTGGGCGGAAACCCTGCGTACTCCACTTTCATCAGGCACAGCCCCCGGGCGGGAAGCCCGGCAACGGACTTGGTCTCCATTATACCATTTTTCAGGATGCGTTTGACCAAGGAAATGGGGGCTTTTCCCCTTCCTACTTCTACCAGCAAGCCATTGGTTCTCAGAATCTGGTGCATCATGAATGCGTTGGCCTCGGCTTCAATGAGAATCAGATCGCCTTCTCGCCAAACGTCCCAACGCTTGACGTGCCTCACAGTGGACTTGTCTTGGGGCATGGGAACTGTGAAGGGAGCGAAGTCTTGAATTCCCACCAAGTACTGGGCGCTTTCGTGCATTGCATTGGCGTTCAGGGGAGATCGAACCCAGGCGCTGCGGTCGTGAAGGAGGGGGGAGGGGGCGCTTCTATTAAGTATGGTGTATCGGTAGGTGCGGGCCAAGGCGTGACGTCGGGGACTGAAGTCCGGCGGTAGTTGGTTGGTCTGTTGGACCTTTATGTCCCAGGGGAGATGGTGGTTTAGAGCCTTAGTCCAGGTATCTTCCGGCAGACCGGAATCGGTCTCGAAGTCGACCACCTGGCCAAGGGCGTGGACGCCGGCGTCGGTGCGGCTGGCCCCTCTTACGCGCACCTCCTGGCTCGAGATTTTGGCAATGGCTTTCTCCAACTCGTGCTGTATGGTCGGGAGATTGGGCTGGTACTGAAAGCCTTTGTATCTGCCACCGTGGTACTCGACAATGAGGACCAACTTGCGGGTCGGCTGAGCTTCTCGAAGCAATGCATGACTCTAAGGCGGGGCTTAGACGAGTTCCAGCTGGGCGAGGGGGGCGGCGTCGCCCTTTCGCTGACCCAGCTTGGTGATGCGGGTGTAGCCGCCGGCGCGGCTGGAATAGCGGGGTGCAAGGTCGTCGAATACCTTCTTGACCACGGTTTTATTGGGAATCTTTGCTGTGGCCAGCCTCCGGTGGTGTAGGGTGCCCTTCTTGCCGTAGGTTATCATCTTTTCCGCGAAGCTGCGGGCCTCTTTGGCCTTAGCTTCAGTGGTGATAATTCGCTCGTGGATGATGAGTTGGGAGGCGAGGGCGCGAAGGAGGGCAATCCGCTGGGCCGTTGGGCGCCCCAGCTTCCTTCTGGCTAATCTGTGTCTAACCATTGGAGGTTTCCTCCTCTTCCTTGGGGAGGTCGTCTATCGTGTCCTGAGGTTCTTCTGACTCCGACTCGACGGGTTCTTCTTGCAGGCCGTATCCAATCGTCTTGAGTCTTTCTTTGAGTTCGTCGAGGGATTTGACGCCGAAGTTTCTGATTTCTTTCAGTTCCTCGTCGGACATTTCGAGTATCTGCCCAACCCGCTGGAGTCCGTGATTCTTAAGGGAGTTGAGGGTTCGAGGAGAGAGTTCCAGACGTTCGATGGGGGTCTGGTAAACTTCGACGGGAACCATGCGGGTGCGGAGCAGGTCCTCGGGAGTGATGGCGCCGCTCATGTCCAGGCTGTTGAACATGAAAAAGTGGTCCACCAGAACCTCGGAGGCTTTCTTGAGGGCTTCCGGGGGAGTGATAGTTGCGTTAGTCCAAACTTCCAGGATGAGCCGTTCATAGTCGGTGACCTGGCCTACGCGGGTCTTCTCCACGGTGTAGTTGACCTTGCGCACCGGGTTAAAGATGGCGTCCAGGGGAAGGACGCCCCGGGGCATGCTGTCGCCTGAGGATGCAGGCTGGTAGCCCTTGCCAGGTTCCACGTTGAGTTCGATGGAGAGGGCGCCATCTGCGGAGTCGATTGTCGCCAGATGCTGTTCCGGGTTGAGGATGTCAAAGTCGGAGGATGTGGCGATATCGCCGGCGGAGACCATCCCTTCGCCGGAAACCTCCAGGCGCATTTTTCCGGGCCGGCCGCTGACGGAGCGTATGCGGACTTGGCCGATGTTGTATAGGATTTCCATAACGTCTTCTTTGACGTGGGGTATGACGCTGTATTCGTGGAGGACTTCCTCCATCTTGACCCAGGTGACGGCGGCGCCGGCGATGGAGCTTAGAAGGGTGCGTCGCATGGGGTTGCCGAGCGTAACGCCGTAACCTCGCTCCAAGGGTTCTATATAGAACTTGCCGTAGGTGTCCGTAACCTCAACGATGTTGATCCCTGGGCTGATGGGCTTATCAGGGGCAATTGGGGAGTCTTCCACGAGGCCGTTGATGTCCAACATTGGGCAGCTACCTCGAATAGTATTCAACAATAAGGCGGGTATCGATGGAGGTGTCCAGTTCCTCGTCGCTGGGAAGCCGGCGGACGGTGGCTTTCAGGTTCTGGACGTCAAGTTCGAGCCACGCGGGAACGGGGCGCTTGGGAAGGTCTGCGGACATGAGTTTGGCGTATTCGCTGTCCTTTCGGGACTCCTTCCATTCAATGACGTCTCCCGGGCGGACGGAATAGGAGGGGATGTCCGTCTTGTGGTCGCTCACCGTGAGGTGACCGTGTAGCACTAGCTGGCGGGCCTGACGGCGAGAATCGGCGAAACCGAGCCGGTAGGTCACGTTGTCCAGCCGTGTCTCCAGCTGACGGATGAGATTCTGGCCAGTGGATTCGGCCTGCCGGAAGGCCCGGTCCATGTATTTGCTGAATTGGGCCTCCAAGACGCCGTACATAAAGCGGGCCTTCTGCTTCTCGCGAAGCTTAATGCCGTGGTCTGAGATGCGACGGCGGCGCATGGAGCGGTCGCCTGGGGGAGTGCGTCGCCTGTCGACCGCGCACTTGGGGGTGTAGCACCGCTCACCCTTGAGGAAAAGCTTTTCGCCCACTCTACGGCAGAGCCTGCAAGCGGGGCCTGTGTATCTTGCCAACTTTTATTCTCTCCAGTTATTTTTTCTATTTGGATGCGGGGGCTGATTTGACAGCCTCTCGCGCCTGAGAGTTAAGAAATCCTTCTTACACTCTTCTTCTTTTGGGAGGTCTGCATCCGTTATGGGGGATGGGGGTCACGTCTCGGATGCTGGTTATGTTGAGGCCGGCGGCTTGGAGGGAGCGGATAGCGGCCTCTCTACCGGCTCCTGGGCCTTTGACGAATACGTCTACCCGCTGGAGGCCCTGGTCGAGGGCCTTCTTTGCGGCCTGCTCCGCCGCTCGTTGGGCGGCGAAGGCTGTGCCCTTCCGGGACCCTTTGAATCCGCTGGTGCCGGCGGTGGACCAGCCGATGGTGTTGCCCTGAACGTCGGTAAGGGTCACCTGGGTGTTGTTGAACGTGGCGCGGATGTAGGCGCGACCATTGGGAGCCACTCTCTTCTCGCGCCTGCGGCTTCTCTGTCTTGGCATTTAGGATAACCTCTGCATTACTTCTTCATTCCAGTGCGTCGGCCACGGCCGGCGACGGTCTTGCGGGGACCCTTGCGGGTTCGGGCGTTCGTCCTGGTGCGCTGACCTCGGACGGGCAGGCCGCGTCGATGTCGCAGACCACGGTAGGAGCCGATGTCGATGAGACGGCGGATGTTCATTACGTTGCCCCGCCTCAGGTCGCCTTCTACACGGTATTCCTTGTCGATTATCTCTCGGAGGCGGTCCACCTGCTGTTCGGTGAGCTCGTACATCTTAGGGCGGGGATCGCTCTGGATACCAGCCCGTTCGACCACCTGTCGAGCGGTGTAGAGGCCCACGCCATAGATCCGGGTGAGGGCGATGTCCACCCTTTTGCCATCCGGAACGTCTACTCCTACGATTCTGACCATGAGACCTCCTTAGCCCTGCCTCTGGGCGTGTCTGGGATTGCTGCAGATGACACGTATGATGCCTTTGCGTCGGATGATGCGACACTTGTCGCAGCGTACTTTTACGGAAGCTTTGACTTTCATTCTATTCTACTTGAGCCTTTTGTTCATTCGCCTTGGAGTCGAAGGTCCAACTCCCGCTGGCGTCCACAATTTTGTTAACTATTTGAACCTGTAGGTGATGCGGCCCTGGCTGAGGTCGTAGGGAGAGAGCTCCACCAAGACGCGGTCGCCGTTAAGAACGCGGATGAAGTGCAAGCGGATCTTACCCGAAACGTGGGCGAGAACTTTATGCTTGTTGGGAAGTTCCACCCGAAACATGCCGTTGGGAAGCGCCTCGGTAATTATACCCTCTACCTCTATGCCCTGCTTTTTTGCCATACTGCCTCTATTCTAGATTTTGGTTAGGATCTCTGCCTTGCCCTTGGTTATGGCGATGGTGTGCTCGAAGTGGGCGGAAAGGCTGCCGTCGGCGGTTACCACCGTCCACTGGTCAGGGAGGAGACGGGTCCTCCAGCCACCTACGTTGACCATGGGTTCGATGGCGACCGTCATACCTTCGCGAAGCTGGGCGCCTCTGCCCGGTGGCCCGTAGTTCGGCACCTGGGGATCTTCATGAAGGAAGCGTCCGACGCCATGGCCGACATATTCTTGAACGACGCTGAAGCCGCGGGTCAGGGCGTACTGCTCGACGGCGTGGCCCACGTCGCCGGTGCGCGCGCCGGGCACGGCGGCGGCGATGCCCTCCTGCAGGCACTGTTCGGTTACCTCTATAAGTTCCTGGGCTTCCTCTGAGATATTGCCGATGCCTATGGTTACGGCGGAATCTCCGATGAAACCGTCGATGGTTGCCCCCACGTCCATCTTGAGCAGGTCACCCTCTTTGAGGATACGACTGCCGGGGATGCCGTGGACAATCTCTTCGTTGAGGGAGGCGCAGATGCTTGCGGGAAAGCCCCGATATCCCTTGAAGGTGGGTTGTCCGCCCCGCTTGCGAATTTCTCGAAAGGCTATCTGGTCCAGGTGGGCCGTAGTCGTACCGGGCTTGGCGGCTTTTTTGAGCATAGCTATGGTCTCCGCCACGATAGACCCGGCGCGGCGCATGGCTTGAAGCTCGCGGTCGGACTTAATGGTTATACCACCGTTATAGGCGGGCGGGGAGTTTGATGCGGTCTTTTGCTGGAGGTTTTGCTTCATGAGAGTCTATTGTACGCTAAACGTGCCGTTTTTTGAAGCTCCAACCCGGGTTTGGCTGTCCGGCTTGGTGAGGGTTGCCAAAGGTCTTCTCAGGTTGGGTGTCTTCCAGGCATCGAAGCAGCCGGTGGAGGACACTTTGCACGCTGCCGCTTCCGTATACCTCCATCAGCTTGTTCTGGCTTCGGTAGAATTCGGCCAAGGGGAGGGTTTGGGCGTGATACTCCTCCATGCGGATGCAGATGGCCTCCGGGGTGTCGTCTTCCCGCTGGAAGAGGGGTTCGCCGCAACCGTCGCAAATGCCACAATTGAGAGGGGGAGCAGACGTGGTGTGATATACGCACTTGCATTTTCGGCACACTCGGCGGTTGGCCAACCGGTGCATCCTATCCTCTCGGGAGGCTGTGATAAGGAGAGTCCGGTCGACTTGCAGACCCTCTACTTCCAGGGCCTCGTCCAGCCGCTTGGCCTGGCTTACGTTGCGGGGAAAGCCGTCGAGGATGAAGCCGGAGGAGGAGGCCAGCACGTCGGGCAAGACTATCTGGAAGGTTATTTCGTCGGGCACCAGCAGGCCCTTGGAGTAGTAGGAACGGGATAGAAGGCCCAGGTCCGTTTCGTTGGCCTGATGCTGTCGAACCAAGTCGCCCGACGCGATGTGGCGCAGACCCATGGTTTCGGAAAGCAGTTTGCCCTGGGTGCCCTTGCCGGCTCCGGGCGGGCCGAGGATGACGAGCCGCTTGTGGCTGCCGCCGTTCACTTCAGGAACCCCTCGTAGTTGCGCATTTGCAGCTGGGCTTCCAGCTGGCGCAGGGTGTCCAAGGCCACGGAAACCAGAATGAGGAGACTGGTGCTGCTAAGCTGGAGGGCCTGAATATCGGTGAGTGTGGAGGCCAGGAAGGGGACAATAGCCACAAAGCCTAGAAAGAGGGCGCCGCCGAAGGTTAGGCGGAAAATGACCTGGTTGAGATAATCCTGGGTGGGCTTGCCTGGCCTGATGCCCGTGACAAAGCCGCCGCTCTTCTGCAAGTTTTCCGCCAGGTTCTGCTGCTGGAAAGTTATCAGCGTGTAGAAGAACGTAAAGACTACAACTAACACGAAGGTCAACAACCAGTAGAAGCCATTGTTGGGACTGAAGGCGGTGGATAACCAGGTGGCGACGTCGCCCACGAAGCCCTCGTTGCCGGCC
Organism: uncultured Dehalococcoidia bacterium; assembly: GCA_964397605.1. Taxonomy (GTDB): domain Bacteria; phylum Chloroflexota; class Dehalococcoidia; order Lucifugimonadales; genus JAPULR01. The sequence goes on from CAYNJI010000002.1 coordinate 11,397, forward strand.
AGGAAGGTGGCGATGGTACCTGGGAGAATTACGACGGAGAATGCAAAGATTAAGGGTATGACGCCTGCCATATTAACCCGTAGAGGCAAGTAGGAACTACCGGTCTGTCTATACATCCTCCCGGAGCGGAATATGCTACGGCCGTATTGGACGGGGATTCGCCGGTGGGCCTCGTTGAAGACCACTATGAGGGCGATGATGAGCACACCGATTATGGCAAATATGATGAGTCCGCCCTGGTCATTGTTCGCGAGAAAACCCCGTTGGATGAGGTTGGGGAATCCGGCCACGATGCCCGCGAAGATAATCAGCGATCTGCCGTTGCCTATGCCCCGTTCGGTGATGAGCTCGCCGAGCCAGACGAGGAACATGACTCCGGCGGTCATTGATAGTACGGCGGCTACGGTGGGCAGGAAGGCATCGCCGGAGAGGCCGATGTTGTCGAGGACGCCGGCGTTGCGGAGCAGGAGCAGCTGGCCGTAGCCCTGGGCCATGGCTATGGGAACGGTGGCCCAGTGAACGATACGGTTGATCTGCTGGCGCCCCTGTTCGCCCTCCTTTGAGAGCTGCTGTAAGCGGGGGATTATGGGCACCAGGAGCTGCATGACGATGGACGAAGTGATGTATGGGAATACGCCGAGGGCGGCGATGCTCATGTTTCGCAGAGCTCCGCCGCTGAAGAGGTCCAGAAATCCGAGGAGTTGGATGCGGTTGAAGAGGTTGTCCAGGGATCCCTGGTCGACGCCGGGGAGGGGCACCTGGGCCACCAGCCGGTAGATGGCAAGCATGGCGAAGGTAAAGATGATCTTGTTGCGAAGGTCGGGGACTCGCAGGGAGTCAAGGGCCGCCTGAAGCAGGGCTGGGCGGCCCCGGCCCTCTTGGGTCATCATGAGGGCATCACCTCTGCGACGCCTCCTGCACTTTCGATCTTCTGTCTGGCAGAGCCGGTGTACTTGTGGGCCAGAACGCTGACGCTCCTGGCAAGTTCGCCGTTGCCGAGGACTTTCACCGGTAGCTTGAGGTTCTTGACCAGCTTCATCTCCAGCATCACTTCGGGAGTTATCTGCCCTTCCAGCTCAAGATTCTGGAGATCGGAGACTTTCACCAAGGCGTAGTACGTCTTGAAGATGTTGGTAAAGCCGCGGCGTTCCGGCAGCCGCTTGATGAGGGGAAGCTGGCCGCCCTCGAAGCCGGGCCTGGGGCCTTTGCCTGAGCGGGATTTTTGCCCCTTGATGCCTTTGCCGGAGTAGGTGCCGCGGCCACTGCCGTCGCCGCGGCCTATCCGCCGACGCTGACGGCGGGCCTTCTTGTTGGGTCGTATAAGATGCTGCATCATGACTATTCTTCAGACTCCGTTGAGGAAGGCTCCGCGGGCAGGTCCTGCAGTTCCTCCACGTGCAGCAGGTGGATGGTCTTTTGCACCATACCGCGAATGGTGGGTGTGTTGCGGTGAACAACGGCATGGTTGAGGCGTCGCAGCCCCAGGGACCGTATGATGCGCCGCTGCTTCTGATTTCTGCCTATGGAACTCTTCTTCCAGGTTATCTTGAGGTATGACATGGTTTTTATTACCTGCTTCAGGGCCGATGCAGGCTGCTTCTCTCTTCTAGCCGGTGGCTGAATCTTCCTTGGGCTTTGGGGTTCCCTTTCGCTTGGCCAGTTCTACCGCGGGGTCTTTAAGTTCGCCCAAGGCTTTGAGGGTGGCGAAAATGACGTTGATGGGGTTGCGGGAGCGTAAGGACTTAGCCACGGCGTCCTTGACGCCAGCGGCGTCGAGGACGGCTCGTACTGGCCCAGAGGCGATCAGTCCGGTGCCCTGGGGAGCGGGCTTGATGAGGACTAGGGAGGCGCCGAATATGGCACGGGTCTCCTGGGGGATGGTGCTGCCCTTAAGAGGTATTTGCATGGACTTCTTGCGGGCGGTGGCTCCCCCCTTTCGCACGGCGTCGGGGATGGCGCTGGCCTTACCCAGACCGGCGCCGACCATGCCTTCGCCGTCGCCAATGACCACTAGGGCATTGAAACGAAGGTGCCTGCCGCCTTTTACCACCTTGGAAATTCGGCGGGTAAAAACGACCTTTTCCGTTATGACGGGCCCCCCGTCGGTGGTAGGTCCGGGGTTTCGGTTGCGATACATCATCTAGATGATTAAGCCCTCCTCCCGCGCAGCTTCGGCCAAGTTCTTCACCCGGCCATGGTACTTGTAGCCGCCTCGGTCGAACACCACGCGGGAGATGCCCTTTTCCGAGGCTTTTTTGGCGATGGACGCGCCCACCAGCCGGGACAGTTCCACTTTAGTCAGCTTCTTATCGTCCGCACCCAAGTCCTTGTCGAGGCTTGAGGCGGAAACCAGTGTATGGTGCTGAGTGTCGTCGATTATCTGGGCGGAGATGTTGCGGAGGCTACGAAAGACGGAGAGGCGGGGCCTTTCCGGTGTACCTGTAACCCGTTGGCGCAGTCTCCTGTGCCGGGCGATTCGCAGCCGGCGGCTATTTCTTTCCTTAGGCATTTTTCTTTTCCCTGGGCGTAAAAGATTCGCCATAGTCATTGGCAGCTAGCACAGTACTACCGGCGAGGGTTCTACGTAGAAAATTCTCCGTGGTCATGGGGAATTAGGCCTTTCGTCCGGCGGCCTTGCCGGGCTTGAGGTGAAGGACTTCGTCGGAATAGCGGATGCCCTTCTCCTTGTAGGCGTTGGGTGGCCGGGCCTTCCGAATTTTTGCGGCTGTTGCGCCCACCTTTTGCTTGTCGTAGCCTGAAACGTGGACTCGGTTGTTGCCTTCCACGGTGAGGACTACGCCCTCCGGGGGATCCACTTCGATGGGGTGGCTGTGGCCCACGTTGAGGACGATGCCCTGGCCCCGTTGCTGAACTCGGTAACCGACGCCCATTAGCTGAAGGGTCTTCTGGTAACCCTGGGAGACCCCCTGTATGGCGTTGGCTATAAGGGTGCGGGTGAGGCCGTGGAGTGAGCGGTGGAACTTTCTAGAGGATGCCCGTTCCACTAGGATGCTGCCGTTCTCCATCCGGACGTTGACTTCTGGATGAAGGGGCTGAATTAGTACGCCTTTAGGCCCCTTGACGGTGATCTGGCTGTAATCAAGATTGACCTGTACGTTGTCGGGGATGGAAATGGCCTTGCGACCGACCCTTGAGAGGGTCCGTTCACCGGTCGTTAATGTTGCGTTACCAGACATAGCAGAGCACCTCTCCACCGGTACTGCTGTACCAGGCCTCCCGGTCTGTGAGCAGTCCCTTGGAGGTAGATATGATAGCGGTGCCGATGCCTCCGACCACGCGGGGAATTTCCCCTTTGCCCACGTAGATTCTCAGGCCCGGCTTGCTTACGCGCTTTAGGCCCCTGATGGCGGACTCTTTGCCTTCGCGATATAGGAGGTGGACACGGAGGACTCGCTGTGGCCTGCCGCCGCCTACCTCGAAATCGCGTATGTAGCCTTCTCGCTTGAGAATCTGGCACACGGCAACCTTCACCTTGGAGGTGGGCATTGCCACAGAGTTGTGGCGCACAGCCAAGGCGTTGCGGATGCGGGTGAGCATATCTGCGATGGGGTCGCTTATGTTGGACAAGATTGGCCTCTTAAATATTCTACCAGCTGGCTTTTCGGACACCGGGGAGTTCGCCCCTTAGGGCCATCTCCCGGAAGCAGATGCGGCAGAGTCCGAAGTATCGCATATAGGCGCGAGGCCGGCCGCATTTGTTGCACCGGTTGCTGAACTGAACGCGGTACTTGGGGGTCCTCTTCCACTTTTCTATCTTAGATTTCTTTGCCATTTGGTCCTTACTTTATTGTGGTCGCGCAAAAGGCATTCCCAGAAGCTCTAGGAGCCGGGCAGCTTCGGCGTCAGTCTTGGCGCTGGTGGTGATGGTAACTTGGAAGCCCCGGATCTTGTCTATCTGGTTGTAGTCAATTTCGGGGAAAATCACCTGCTCTCGGATTCCCATGGAATAGTTTCCACGTCCGTCGAAGCTGGACTTGGGGACGCCTCGGAAGTCTCGAATTCTTGGCAAGGCCGCGCTGAGCAGGCGCTCCAAGAAGAAGTTCATCCGCTCGCCGCGTAGTGTCACGGAGATGCCGACGGGCATGCCCTCGCGAATCTTGAAGCCGGCGATAGCTTTCCGGGCGCGTGTGATGACGGGCTTCTGTCCGGCGATGATGGTCATGTCTCGAAGGGCGCCTTCCAGGGATCGGGCGTTGTCCTTGGCCTCGCCCAACCCGATGTTGAGAACTATTTTGTTAATGCGGGGCACTTGCATGACGTTCTTGTATTTGAACTCTTGCATCATGCTTGGGGTTACCTGCTCTCGGTAGGTCTTGAGGATCTGTGGCTCTGTGGAACCGTTGTCTGCGACAGGCGGCGGCTCCTGAGCCTTACGGCGGGCTGCGACCGGAGCCGCGCCGGCGTTTGTTCCGGACCCCTTTTGACGCTTGGCTTTCTTAGTAGTCATCCTAGCTGATGGTCTCCTTGCACATTTGGCAAACCCGCACCTTGGCGCCGTCGTCCAGCCTTCTGTAACCGACGCGGACGGGTTGACCGCACCGGTTGCATACTAGCATGACGTTTGATAGGTGTATGGGAGCTTCTTGCTGGATTCTGCCACCCTGTCTCAGGCCGGGGGTGGCCCGTACGTGGCGGGTAATGACGTTTATTCCCTCCACCAGCACCCTATTCCTCGTGGGCAGAATCCGTTCCACGCGTCCACGCTTGGACTGGTCCTTGCCAGCTATGACCATGACTGTATCACCCTTGCGGATCTTCATCATACCACCTCCGGGGCCAGGGAGATAATTTTCATAAAGCCCTTTTCCCGCAGTTCTCGAGCTACGGGGCCAAAGATGCGGGTACCCCTGGGGTTGTTCTGCCGGTCCGCCATTATGACAGCGGCGTTATCGTCGAAGCGGATGTGGGAGCCGTCGGGCCGGATATAGGGCTTGGCCGTACGGACTATGACGGCGCGGACGACTTCGCCCTTCTTGACGGCGGCGGCGGGCATTGCTTCCTTGACGGAGCAGACGATGATGTCGCCCACGCGGGCGTACCGACGCCGGCTGCTGCCGGGGATGTTGATGCACATAACCTTTTTGGCCCCGCTGTTGTCGGCAACGGTGAGGCGAGTGTAGGGCTGAATCATAGCTGGCGCTCTTCCTCTGCGGTTTCGCCTTCCCTGGCTTCATCGATTGGAGCCTCTTCATCGGCGGCGAGGGCGGTTTGTTCCTCGCCGTCCTCCATGGCTTCCATTTCAGCGACAGCCTCCTCAAGGGCGAGGGCTTCAGCAGCCGCGTCCGATTCGGTGATGTCCTGTTCCGGCTCATCGATGACGACTACGGCCTCTTCCACGGCGATGGCCTCGGCGTCCTGGCCGCGCATCTGGGACTCCATGAAGGCCCTATCGAGTTCCATTGGGCGGACTTCTGCCACGTCCCGCCGTTCTATGACGTCCATCACGCGCCAGTTCTTGAGGTGCGAAATGGGACGCGTCTCCTCAATACGAACCAGGTCTCCCGTTGAGCAGTCGTTAGTGGTATCGTGGGCGTAGAACTTGGTGATGCGGCGCACGGCCTTTTGGTAGAGCCGGTTGCGCTGGCTCCACTGGACGGCGACGACCACAGTTTTGTCCATCTTGGCGGACACGACCCGGCCGGTTCTTACTTTTCGGCGTTCCTTGGTCATAGGGTAATCCCCTGAATCTCCCGCTCCCTCACGACTGTGCGGAGGCGGGCTATAGTCTTCTTGGCTTGGCCTATCTGAGCGTTGTTGGCCAGCTGCCGGCTGGCGTTTCGAAATCTGAGGTTCATGAGTTCCCGCAGGGTGTTGTCTAGCTGCCTCTGTACAACCTGGTCGGAAAGCTCTCTAATATCGTCTATTCGCATGGGGATTCTACTCCGAGCCTATCAGGGATGCTAGGTTGTCCCTGGTGACCATCCTGGTGGCAATGGGCAGCTTGTGGGAAGCGAGACGCATGGCTTCGGCCACCTGACTTCGCTCCGCGCCCATGACCTCGAAGAGGATCTTGCCGGGCCTGACTACAGCGACCCAATAGTCCACGTTGGCCTTGCCGCCGCCCATGCGGGTTTCGGCGGGCTTTTTGGTAACGGACTTATCTGGGAAGACGCGCACCCAGACCTTGCCGCCGCGACGGAGGTGGCGGGTTATGGTAACGCGACCGGCCTCTATCTGCCGTGCAGTAAGCCAGCAGGCTTCCATAGCTTTGAGACCGTAGTCACCAAAGTTAACGGTGCTGCCGGTGGTGGCTTTTCCCTTCATCCGTCCCCGCATTACCTTGCGGAACTTGACCCGCTTAGGCTGCAACATCTTGTGCCTCCACTGCGGCGGTCAGTTCTTCCTGTGGGTCGTCGGCGTGAACCGTGACCTCAATGGTCTCCATCTCTTCCATCTGCTCCGGCGCAGGTTCCGGCTCGATGTTGCCCTTGTAGATCCAGACTTTCACGCCAATCTGCCCCATTACGGTGGAGGCCTCGGCGTAGTTGTAGTCGATGTCGGCGGTTAGAGTGTGTAGGGGCACGCGGCCTTCCAAGACACGCTCGGTGCGGGCGATTTCCGACCCCATGATCCTGCCCTTGACGACAATCTTGATGCCCTGGGCGCCGCCTTGCATGGTGCGCTGGAGGGCCTGCCTTAGCGCACGCCGGTAGGCGACGCGGCGGGTGAGCTGGTCGGCGATGTTCTTGGCGACCAGGTAGGCGTTTAGCTCGGGCTGCTGAATCTCGAGGATGTTCAACTGGATGCGCTTACCGGTTATCCTCTCCAGGTTGGCGCGCAGTCGTTTGACTCGCTCGCCGTCCCTGCCTATGAGGATACCGGGGCGGGCGGAGTGGATGTTGATGACGAGGTTCTGGCTGTGGCGCGCAATCTCGACGGAGGCAATGCCGGCGTCGGAGAAGCCGCTGTAGGCCTTCTTGACTTCGTCGCGGATGGTGAGATCCCCGAGGACCATCTCACGGTACTGTCTGGCCTTGGGTACGAACCAGTTGGCCGACCAAGTCTTGTTGATGCCCAGGCGAAAGCCTATGGGATGGGTTTTATGCCCCATTGGGCGCCTCCTCGTCCACGACTACGGTAATGTGGCATGATCTTCGGTGCATACGACCGACCCGACCGCGGGCGTGGGGCTTGAAGCGGCGCATGGAGGGGGCAACGTCTGCAGTAATTCTGACTATGCGCAGGCTGTCCCTGTCGGCCAGCAGGTTATTTTCCGCGTTGGCGGCGGCGGACTTTACCGTTTTGGCGACTACCTTGGCCCAGGGCGACGAGGAGAGTTCCAGGATGTTCACGGCTTCTTGGACGTGCTTGCCCCGCACCAGGGCAAGAATGGGCATAACGCGCTTTTGGGAAACGCCCACCTGCTTGGACACTGCCTGCACTGCAACCATGACTAGCGAGGACCTCTTCCGGCGCCGCGCATGGTGCGGGTGGGGGCGAATTCGCCGAGCTTGTGGCCCACCATGTTCTCGGTTATGAAGATAGGAACGTGCCGCCTGCCGTCATGGACGGCAATGGTGAGACTTATCATCTCAGGCATGATAGTAGAGGCTCTGGACCAGGTGCGAATGATGGTCTTGGAGCCGGCGCGCTGGGCGTTGAGGACCTTCTTCTCGAGCTTGGGATGCACGTAAGGTCCCTTCTTAGTGGAACGTGACATGAACTATCTTCTCTTTCCCCTACGCCTGCCTCGGACGATTAGGGTGGTGGGTTTGCGCTTCTTGCGGGTGCGGTATCCCAGGGCAGGCTTGCCCCAGGGGGTCTTGGGGCCTGGCATTCCGATGCCGGCCTTGCCTTCGCCGCCGCCGTGGGGATGGTCGTTGGGGTTCATGGCGGAACCGCGCACTTTGGGCCTTCTGCCGCGGTGTCGGGTCTTACCGGCCTTGCCCCAGATGATGTTCTTGTGATCAATGTTGCTCAACTGGCCGATGGTTGCGCGGCAGTTGGCTGGGACGCGCCGAATTTCCCCGGAGGGCAGCCTGATGAGCACGTATACGTCTTCGCGAGATAGGATCTGGGCGGCGGTTCCTGCGCTGCGGACCATCTTTGCGCCCCGTCCTGCTTCCAGTTCCAGGTTATGCACCAGGGTACCGGTGGGGATAAGCCGGATGGGGAGGCAGTTGCCGGGGCTGATGCCGGCGTTGGGGCCGGACTCCACCTTTGCCCCGGGAGTCAGCCCGAGGGGCGAGAGGATGTACCGCTTTTCGCCATCGGCGTAACTAATGAGGGCGATACGCGCGGTGCGGTTAGGGTCGTACTCCACGGAAACAACAGTGCCGGGAATGCCGTCCTTTTTCCGCTTGAAGTCGATGAGCCTGTAGTGGCGCTTACTGCCGCCACCCCTTCGCCGCATGGTAATGCGGTTGGTGTTATTGCGGCCAGCGTGCTTTTTCAGGGGCCGAAGGAGTGACTTCTCCGGCGTCTTGCGGGTGATATCCGTAAAGGTCGGCAGCGCTGCGTTGCGGGTGCCGGGGGTTCGCGGATTAGGTATTCTAAGGGGCATCT
>CAYNJI010000002.1:19932-22066 GCA_964397605.1 uncultured Dehalococcoidia bacterium
TCTCTACAGACCCTCAATCAACTGTATCCTGTCGCCGGGGCGCAGGGTTACTATAGCTTTCTTCATATCGCGGGTACGGGAGAGCTTTGGGCCGTAGCGCTTCAGCTTCCCTCGAACCTTTAATATATTAACATCAATCACCACGACGCCAAAGGATTTCTGAACGGCTTCTCGAATCTGCACCTTGTTGGCCCTGGGGGCCACGTGGAAGACGTACTTACCCTCCTCCTGAAGGAGGGTACTTTTTTCCGTGATAAGGGGCTTGACCAACACCTGTTGAAGTTCCATTTTACTGGCTAGGCCTCCCTTTCCCGATTTTCTGCGTCGCCATCGGGGTTCGTGGTGTCCGGGGCCTCATCGGTGGCTCCCTCGTCAGGAGCAACGTCTGTGGACTCAGGAGATTCTTGAAGCAGAGGCTCGGAAATGACTTCCGGCTCTTCGTCCTCGTAGTAGTCTTCCTGCTCAGCGGCGGAAGTTCCTATGGGCAACACCTGAACGATGTCGGCCCCTTCGCCCCAAAGCTCCTCGGCGCGACGGAGGGAGTTCAGCGTCAGAACCAGGTTGCTGCGCTTGAGTAGTTCTCCGGCGTTGAGGAGGTTAGCGGGCATTGTCCAGACCCGCGGGATGTTTCGGGCGGAGCGTACGACGTTGCTCTCCGGCGCTGTGGTAAGGATGAGGGTGGAGCTGGTGGCCTGGAGGTTCTTGAGGGCTTGCACCATATCCTTGGTGCGGCCTGTTATGCCGTCGAAATCCTGAACGAGGATGATGCGACCGGCTTCCATCTTCTGGGCGAGGACGCAACGGAGGGCCAGGTGGCGCATGCGCTTGGGCATGGCGCGGCGGTAGCTCCGAGGGTGGGGCCCAAAGGTGACACCGCCGTGCCTCCAGATGGGCGAGCGGATGCTGCCGTGGCGGGCGCGGCCAGTGTGCTTCTGCCGCCAGGGCTTGGCGCCGCCGCCGGAAACCTCGCTTCGCACCTTCACCTTGTGGGTGCCCTGACGCCGGTTAAGCTGGTACATGACCAGGGCTTGATGCACCAGGCTGGTGTTGAAGGGCGCACCAAAGAGGGTCTGGCTGACGGAGACTTCCCCCACTACGCGACCGTTGATATCTTTTAGTTCAAGCTCCATATCTGTGCCTTGGGCGAACTACTCGCCTTTCTCCAATTTCTTGACCATAAGCAGGCCTTGGGGAGCGCCGGGAACGCCGCCCTTAACCAGCAAAAGATTGCGTTCCGAATTGACGTGAACCACCTCCAGGTTCTTGACGCTGATTCGCGTGTTGCCCATGTGACCGGACATCTTCTTGCCCTTGAACACACGGCCGGGAGTGGTGCCCATACCGATAGAGCCGGGAGCGCGAAGGCGGTCGGACTGGCCGTGAGTGCGGTCGCCACCGCCAAAGCCGTGACGCTTGACGGTACCTTGGAAGCCTCGCCCGCGAGAGGATCCGACTACGGTCACCCGTTCGCCGGCCTCAAATATGCCGAGGCCGACTTCCTGTCCCACTTCCAGCCCATCGAGGCTCTTCACGGGGACTTCTCGCAGGTAACGGAAGGGGCCGTTGTTCTTCAGGTGTCCACGCATGGGCCGGTTGAGTTTTTTCGTTTGTCCGAATCCCAACTGGGCGCTCTCGTATCCGTCCTTATTCGCGGTCTTTATCTGGGTCACGATGCATGGACCCGCCTCTATGACGGTGACCGGCACCATGCGTCCGTCTTCATAAATATACTGGGTCATGCCCAGCTTCTTGCCTAAAATTGCTCTAATCACGGTTTGCGTTTTCTCGTCCTAAAGCTTAATGGAGATGTCCACACCCGCCGGTAGATTCAGGCGGGTGAGAGCGTCGATGGTCTTGGTGGTGGGTTCCAGAATGTCAATCAGCCTCTTATGGGTACGAATCTCGAAATGCTCTCGAGAGTCCTTGTCGATGTGGGGGGAGCGAATGACGCAGAAGCGGCGTATGTGGGTGGGCAGCGGAACGGGACCGGCCACCACTGCGCCCGTCTGTTCCGCCGTCTCCACAATCTGAGTGGCCGAAAGGTCCAAGGTCTTATGGTCGAAGGCCTTTAGGACTATTCGTATCTTCTGGGAAGTTGTGCTTTGTGCTGCTTGTCTTACCATATAATGCTCTG
>CAYNJI010000003.1:0-11307 GCA_964397605.1 uncultured Dehalococcoidia bacterium
TTGCCGAACCTCTGGTGGATGTTTCGATGCCCGACGGCTCCCGAGTCGTCTACCGCAACGTAACGCCGGAACGCGCCGCCCGCATCGTCGATACCCACCTCTTAGACGGTCAACCCCTGGCCGACGCAGCCTTGGGTGCCGTCGGTGCCCCCTCGCCGGACGGCATACCGCCACTGTGGGAACACCCCATGATGAAGCCGCAGCGTCGGATTGCCCTTCGTAACGCCGGTCAGGTGGACCCCATGGACATCCACCAGTACGTGGCAAACGACGGCTACGCCGCCCTCCACCGGGCGTTGACGGAGATGACGCCGGACGAGGTTCGGCAGGCCGTCAGCGACTCCGGTCTTCGAGGTCGGGGAGGCGCCGCATTTCCCACGGCAACGAAGTGGAACTTTCTAGCCGGAGCCAGAAGCCCGGTCAAGTATATTCTGGTCAACTGCGAGGAGGGCGACCCAGGAGCCTTCAACGACAAAGGGATCCTGGAAAGCGACCCCCATAGCCTTGTAGAAGGTGTGATCCTTGCAGCCTACGCCACCGGCGCAACCATGGGCTACGTGTTCATCCGTCATGGCCACGACGGTCCCATTGACCGCACGTGGCGGGCAATAGAGCAAGCGAAGCAGTTGGGGATCCTTGGCCGCAACATCTTCGGCTCCAACTTCTGCTTTGACATGGAAGTCTCGCTGACGGGGGATTCCTACGTGGCTGGCGAGGAAACCGCACTCATGGAATCCATAGAAGGGAAGAGGGCCATGCCCCGCTTTCGCCCGCCCTTCCCGGCGCAGATTGGACTATTCGGCAAGCCCAGCAACATCAACAACGTGAAGACCCTTGCCTACGTGCCTCAGATTGTTCTCAACGGAGGCCAATGGTTCGCTGGCATCGGCCAGGACCGCAGCACCGGCACGGCCATTCTCTGCCTCTCCGGAGACCTGGCCTATACCGGCATGGCCGAGGTCCCCATGGGGATGACTCTGCGGGAAGTGGTGGAACAGGTTGGCGGAGGAGTTCCCAACGGCAAAGGCTTGAAGCTGCTCCAGACAGGCGGGCCCCTGGGCGGAGTTCTTAGCGCCGTTGACTTGGACATTCCCTTGGACTTCGACGCCATGTCTAAGGCAGGGGCCATTCTGGGTTCCGGAGGCCTTATCGCCGCCAGCGAGGACACCTGCGTGGTGGACCTCACCCGCGCCCTCATCGCCTTCTGCCAGTATGAGTCCTGCGGCAAGTGCTTCCCTTGCCGAACAGGTATGACCCACCTCCTGGAGGTGCTAGAACGCATCTGCCGAATGGAGAGCACGCCGCAAGACCTGGATCTCATGGGGCGGGTAGGCCGGAGCATGCAGGCCGGCTCCCTGTGCGGTCACGGACAGCTGGGCTTCAATCCGGTGTCTTCCGCGGTGCGCTACTTCCGGGAGGAGTTCGAACAGCATTTGAGAGAGAAGACCTGCGCCACGGGAACCTGCCCAGGTCCCTGGCATTCCCCCACTCGTGTACGGAGGTAGCCTGATGACCGAAGACCGCATTACCATCACCATAGACGGCGTCAAGGTCGAGGCGCACCGAGATCAGACCGTGCTGGAGGCCGCCATAGAGGCGGGCATCTACATCCCCTACCTCTGCTATCACCCCGGCATGAAGCCCTTCGCCGCCTGCCGCATGTGCGTCGTGGAGGTCGAAAACGGACGTGGCTACCCGGCGTCGTGCACCCTTCCCGTCGCCGACGGAATGGTGGTTCGAAACAACAGCAGCCAGGTCCATGAGCTCCGCAGAAACGTCATGGAACTCCTCATTGCCGACCACCCCCACGGATGCTTGACCTGCCACCGGGTGGACTTGTGCGGCCCCAACGACGTTTGCCTGCGGCACGTGTCCGTCAACGACCGATGCGTCACCTGCCCCAAGAACGAGCGGTGCGAGCTTAAAGATACGGTGCGCTACCTGGGCATGGAGATGGAGTCGCCCCTGGAGTACAAGTACCGGGACCTACCCGTGGAGACGGGAGACCCTTTCTACGATCGAGACTACAACCTTTGCATCGTGTGCGGACGCTGCGTCCGCGTCTGCGAGGAGGTACGCGGAGACAACGCCATCACCTTTACCGAGCGAGCGGGCCAGGCGCTGGTAGGAACTTCCGCCGGCACCTCCCTCCTGGAGTCGGGCTGCGAGTTTTGCGGCGCCTGCTTGGACGTCTGCCCTGTCGGGGCACTGGTGGAGAGCGACCACAAATGGGAAAATGCGCAGCAGGTGGAACGCACCATCTGCCCCCACTGCCCCGTGGGCTGCCAGCTGAATCTGGAAGTGAACCGGTTCGGCAAAGTTGTGCGCTCCGTGCCGGAGATTAGCTCGCCGGCCAACCGAGGTCAGGGCTGCTTCAAGGGCAAGTTCGGCCTGGACTTCGTGAACAGCAAGGATAGGCTGAAGACGCCGCTCATTAGGCGCAACGGAATGCTAGAGAAGGCTACCTGGGAAGAGGCCCTGGACTACGTTGCAGAGCGGCTGGGCGAATACCATGGCCCCTCATTCGCCATGCTCTCGGCATCAGACAGCACCAACGAAGAACACTACCTGGCCCAGAAGTTCACGCGGACGGTCATGGGCAGCAACAACGTGGACTACGCATCAAACACACAGCCGGAGGCGGTAAAGGCCCTGCATGAGGTCTTGGGTTTCGGAGCGGCCACAAACCCCATCTGGGATTTGGAGAAGGCCGACTGCATTCTAGTTTTCAACGCCAACGTCACGGAAGAGCACAACGTAGCGGCGGTGCCAATAAAGCGGGCTGTCAAAGAGGGCGCAAAACTCATAGTCATCGACCCGCGCGAGGTAGAGCTAACCCGCTACGCCCATTTGTGGCTGCGACCCAAGCCTGGCACGGAGCTTCTGTTGCTAAACGGCCTCGTAAAGTCGCTGCTGCATCAGGGATTGGAGCGGCGCGATTGGCTGTATGAAAACTGCTCCGGCCTGGACCCCCTGCGAGAGGCTATGGCGTCTTTGGAAATGGCGGAAATATCGGCGAAGACAGGCATTTCTAAGGACATGATAGACGCAGCAATGCGGGTCTACGGGCCGGCTGAGCCTTCCTCCATCGTCTACGGCATGGACAACGTGGCGGAAGAGTTGCAGCGGGATTGCGTTTATGCCCTTTCAACCCTTTCGCTGTTGACGGGTAGCTTGGGCAAGCCCGCCTCCGGTATCTACCCGTTGAAGCCGGGGACCAACAGCCAGGGCGCTTGGGACGTGGGTTGCGTTCCCACCCACCTTCCCGGATTCGCATCCCTGGAAGATGCCAACGCCCGGGAGCGCGTAGAACAAGCATGGGCCAGCGAGATTCCACAGGCTCCGGGTTTGGGCTGCCAGGACATCCTGCGACCCGGGCGCGTGAAGGCCCTCTTTATGATGGGCGACGTGTCGGAGTCAAGCGCCGAGGCTATGGCCACACTCAACGGCCTGGACTTCCTCGTAGTGCAAGACAGCTTCTTGGGAGCCGCCGCTCAGCGTGCCCACGTAGTTCTACCCCGCAGCTCCTTTGCAGAGAAGACCGGCACTTATACCAACCTGGAACGCCGCATCCAGTCGGTCAGGCCTGTAATTTCCCCCAAGAACACCTCCGCCAAGCCTGAGTCTTGGGCCTTGTGCGAACTGGCACAGCGCATGGGCGCGGAGGGTTTCAACTTCCCCGATACCGCCGCGGTAATGGACGAAATCGCCAGGGTCTCCACCATCTACGGTGGAGTGAGCCACCGCAGACTGGAGAACGAGGGGCGGCTGGTTTTCCGGCCTGACGTGAGCAATCCGATGCCCATCCAGGTGCTCTACTCTGACAAGGAATATCACGGCATCCAATGGCCTTGCCCCAATGCTGAAAGCTCGGGTGTGGAGATTCTCTTTGCAGACGGCTTCAAAGAAGGCAAGCCCCAGATTCGCATTCCCGACTTTAGAGGGGCCGACCTTGCCGAAGACGCAGCTTTCCCCCTGCTCTTCACCCCAGGCCGGGTCCTCTTACAGTCCGAAAGAAAGATGACCATAGTCAAGGGCCTCTCCAACCGCATTGAGCGAGAGGAGATAATCGAACTCCACCGGGACGACGGGGAGGTCTTGGGGCTTCGAGAGGGAGACCTCGTGGAGGTCCAGACCAACGGCTCCAACCTCACGGGTAGGGTGGCCTTCAAGGAGGGCCTGCAGCGGGGAGTGGTGTCTTCCACCCAGCTATTCGCCCAGCTGATGGTGGAAGTGGAAGCCAGTCAGTCACCGGATCCAATGTCGAAGATAGTCGGATTGAATATTGCCGGCGCCCGGCTGGTCAAGGTGGAATCGTAGGCTCCCAGAGCTTGAGGGGGAATCTAGAACCGAAGGGGACGCTATGGCGCGCAGACAGATAACTCTGCCCAAGGCCGCTCTGGTGGAGCGGAAGGAAATTACGGAAGACCTGATGATTATAAAGATGAGGCCGGAAACGGCCATGACCTTCAAGCCAGGCCAATACTGCACCCTTGGCCTGGAGGGTATCGAACGGGCCTATTCCATAGTTTCCGCGCCTCACGAGGAGGACCTGGAAATCTTCGTGGAGCTGGTGCCGGAACCGGACGGCGCGTTAACCCCCCTAATGTGGAAGATGCAAGAAGGGGACACCATGACCATCCGGCCCAGGTGCAAGGGCATCTTCACCTTGGACGAAAAGTACAACTCGCACCTGATGATAGCCACTGTAACCGGCGTGGCGCCCTTTGTGAGCATACTGAGAAGCTACTTCCACCGCGAAGGCCAGGGCCACCGCTTCTACGTGCTGGAAGGGGCCAGCTACCTGGACGAATTCGTCTATGATAAAGAGTTCGAGGAGATGGAGGCCAGCCATTCGGACACCGTGAGGTTCATTCCTACCGTGAGCCGTCTCAACGAGTCGAGGAATGGCGGCTGGACAGGGGCTTCGGGCCGCGCCAACGAGATTGTAGATGAACAGATAGAGAATCTGGGGCTGGAACCTTCGTCAACTCTAGTCTACGCCTGCGGTCACCCCGGGATGATAGAGGATGTAAAGGAGCGCCTGGTTCCAAAGGGGTTCAAGGTTAAAGAAGAGCGGTTCTGGAAGCAGTAACGCAAATTTCTTCAAAGAAGCAGGGGGCCTCCAAAGTTGGAGGCCCCCTTAATTTATGTCAAGCTGCTGCCGTTTCGCCGCCTTGGTCTTAGGAGCGGTTGTTAGTTGACGGCAATTCCGAGAAGGATCAGGCCGGCCAGGATGGTGGACACTATCGAGACTACCACGGTGTACCAGCCAGTAACGTACCGGAGCCTCGGGTAGGGCGGGGCCAGGTGAAAGAACACCAGCAGGGCGAAGCCGGCCAGAAGGGCGGACACTATGGCCAACGGCCAGTGCATCAAGTAACCAACCTGAGCACCCCCTAGAATCTCCCCTCCAGCGAAGAAGTAGATGGTGTAGAGAATCGAGACCACCGAAAGGAAGAGGGAGTAGAGCCCCAAGGTACGCTCGTCGAACCCTCCCAGGTGAACCCCCGCCAGAAGGGCCAGGTAGATGGCCCAGAGAACTACGAAGGTCGACAAAACGGCTCCCACGTCTGCCACTTCCGGGGGGCCTCCTACCAGGGAAGTGAAGCTGCCTCCTGTGAAAATCACCATGCCCCCCAGCACAATGGCCGCCGCGGCGGCCATCAGTCCAAGGGTTTTTGTGTTGTTGTAAAGGTCCAGGAAATACCAGGACTGGGCCCAAAGAGTTGCGGGCAAGACCATCAAAAAGATTATTTCCATTGCTTACCTCCTATCTGAAACTCGTACTCACTTCAACTTCCCAAAAGCTAAGTCGCAAAATACGGCAGCAGACGGAAGACTAACAGGCCTTTGGGGATGTTGCATTATATGTGCGGATTTCTTTGAAAGTCAATTTTGAAAGGGCGGGTAGAGCCGCCGTTCCCCCACCCTTCTCTTTGGGGTACAATGCCAATGTAGACAGGAAGAAATGCCTTGACTCCCATTCGCCGGCAGTACCTCAGCATCAAGCAGCGTTATCCCAACGCTATCCTTCTCTTTCGTCTGGGAGATTTCTACGAGACCTTTGATGAAGACGCCAAGCTGGCGGCGCGGGTGTTGGATATCGTTCTTACGTCCCGCAGTATGGGCAAGGGCGTCAAAGTCCCCATGGCCGGCATTCCCGCCCACTCGGTGGAGTCTTACCTCGCCAAGCTTATCGAAGCGGGCCACCGGGTCGCCATCTGCGAGCAGCTGAGCGATCCCGCCGCCTCCAAGGGGCTGGTGGATAGAAACGTGGTGCGGGTGGTCACCCCCGGCACCATTGTTGAGCCTTCCATGCTCGACCAGCAGTCCAACAACTACCTGGCGGCCCTGCTCGTGGAGGGTGACGAGGCAGGTTTGGCGTACATCGACATCACCACCGGCGAATTTGCCGTGAGCCAGATGCCCCTAAGCCATCTGCCTGCCGAGGTGAATCGACTATCACCCGCCGAGCTCCTGGTGCCCCAGGACGAAGATGCGTTCAACGAACTGAACGTGGAGGTCTCCGTGCCCCTGTCCCCCAAGGAGTTTCACGCTTCCAGAGCGCGCGAGACCCTGCTGACACACTTTGGAGCGCTTACCCTAGAAGCCTACGGGTGTGAAAAGCTGCCCCTGGCCGTGAGCAGCGCAGGCGCCATTCTGGGATATCTGGCCGTCACCCAGCCCCAGATAGTAAGCCAGGTAACCTCCCTCAGGACCTACTCCGTCTCGTCGTATATGACGCTGGATCCCCAGAGTCGGCGGAACCTGGAACTCTTCGATGGCGGACGGTGGGGAGAAGGTGGGCCTTCACTACTTTCGACCCTCGACTTCACCCGCACGGCCATGGGAGCCCGGCTCCTGCGCCGCTGGATTGGCCAGCCACTGTTAATCATGGACGACTTGGAGCGGCGGTTAGATGGCACATCCTATCTTCATTCTAATCTGCTACGGAGGCAGGAGATACGCTCCATACTCTCCCGGGTGTCGGACCTGGAGCGGATAATGAGCCGGGTGCAGCTGGGAACGGCATCGCCTCGGGACCTGCTCGCCCTCAAAGAAAGCCTACGGGCGGCGGCCGCCATTAGGCCTTTGCTGGAAGGGGACGACGCCAAGTCCGCGGATTGGCTGAGAAGGCGAATTCGCTCCTTCAACGAACATGAAGACCTGCTGGAGAGAGCACTGAGGGAGGAAGCCACCGGCAGCCCGGGTGACGGCGAGGTGATAAAAGAGGGGTTCTCCCCGGAATTAGATGAACTGCGCTCCTCTGTACGCGAGGCCCGCCGGTTCATTGCCCGACTGGAGCGTCGCGAGAAAGAGGCAACGGGTATTCGCTCCCTCAAGGTGGGTTACAACCGGGTCTTCGGTTACTATATCGAGGTCAGAAAGGCCAACCTTCACCAAGTGCCCAGCAGCTACGAGCGGCGTCAGACCCTCACCAACGGGGAGCGGTTCATCATCCCGGAGCTTAAGGGATACGAGGCCCGGATACTGGACGCCCAGGAGCGGATTCAGCGCCTGGAGCAGGATCTCTACGCCCGGATTTGCGCCCAGGTGGGACAGGAAGCACGGGGAATTCTTGAGCTTGCCCACGGCTTTGCGTTGCTGGACGTCCTGGCATCCTTTGCGGAGGCGGCCGACAACTACGGCTACGTTAAGCCGTCCCTCGTGGAAGAACCGGTCCTGGACGTAAGGGGCGGGCGGCATCCCATGGCCGAAAGGATACTCCCCGCCGGCGCCTTTGTGCCCAACGACCTATATCTCTCGTGCCAGGACTCCCAGCTCCTCCTCATTACCGGCCCGAACATGTCTGGCAAATCCACCTTCATTCGGCAGGCCGCCCTCATCACCCTCATGGCGCAGATTGGCAGCTTCGTCCCCGCCGACGCCGCCACCGTGGGCCTAGCGGACCGCATCTTCACGCGGGTGGGCCTGCAGGACGACCTCTCAGCCGGTCAATCGACCTTCATGGTGGAGATGGTGGAGACGGCAGCTATCCTCAACCAGGCTACTCGTCGCTCCCTTGTGATTCTGGACGAAATAGGAAGGGGCACCAGCACCTACGATGGGTTGTCCATCGCCAGGGCTGTCGCCGAGCATATTCACAACGACCCGCAGCTGGGGTGCCGGACCCTCTTCGCCACCCACTACCATGAGCTCACACAGCTGGCGGAGAGTTTACCCCGAGTGCAGAATCACACGGTGGCCGTCAGCGAAAGTGGAGGTCAGCTCGTATTCCTGCACCGCATCATACCCGGGGGGGCCGACCGGAGCTACGGAGTCCACGTGGCCCAGCTGGCGGGTCTGCCCCAAACAGTGGTTCACCGGGCGTGGGAGATTTTGGAGGCCCTGGAATCACTGCCCCAATCGAAGCCCCTCAATGGCGGCGGTCCGGCGATGCGAAGATCCCAGCAGATTCCCCTATTCTCCCTGACCCCGCCGTTGGTGGAAGAACTGCTGCGGCTGGACGTTACCAACATGACGCCCCTGGAGGCCATCAACAAGCTGTATGAGCTTCAGTCCATGGCCAGGGAAGCGGGCTAGTTGTACATTCCTGGATATGCAAATCAATTACCGTAAAAGGAGAAAGAATGGCACAGCAGATTACTCTCTACTGGTGGGCACGTTGAAGCTCCTGTCGAAAGGCGAGAGAGTTGCTCTCGCAGCAGGGCGTGGAAATAGAGGAGCGCGACTTCTTCAAGGACCCCTTCTCGGAGGCTGAACTGGAGGAGCTTATGACCCTGGCGCCGCCCTCGGAACTCTTTTCGTGGAGAAGTCCCAGCTTCCGCAAGCTGCAGCTGGATATGGCTACCCTGGAGCCTCAAGACCTCGTCCGACTCATGGCCCAGGAGCCTCGGCTCATACGCCGGCCAATGTTTCGGATCGGCGATAGGCTTGTTGTGGGAGGCGGGAAGAAGGCCATCGACAGCGTTCTGTCTGGGGCATAGCCCGCTACGACGTTTTGAACATCTTCTTCGACGTAGACCAGACTATCCTGGGCATGGACAACTCCCTTCGACCTGGCGTTAGGGAAACCATGGCCGCTCTGACGGAAATGGGCCATCGCGTCTACGTGTGGTCCGGCATGGGGATTAGGCGGGCGACGGTCCAACGTCACGGGCTGGAGAACCTGGTTTCCGGTCTGTATCAGAAACCCCTCTACGACTACCTTGAGCGGCTGGAAGAGTTGTGTGTACCGATGATGCCCGACTTCGTGGTAGACGACGACCCTCAAGTGATGTCGGCCTTCGGCGGGCTGTGGGTTCCCCCCTACTACGCCCAAGGGGAAGACGACGGGGCAATGGCGCGCGTTTTGACAGCGGCAACGGAGTTTGCCGAAACTGGCCGTTCCTCGGACGCTCATTTTCGGGCCAGGGGCGATTTCCGGCCTTTTATGGGGCCTTGAGAACCATCCGGAAATGGTTGGGGGTTGTCTTGAGAGCTTGGATGTGAAAACATCGGTATCATGGCGATAAGGCTTCTTTCCGAGCAGTTGGCCGCGAAAATTGCCGCCGGCGAGGTCGTCGAGCGGCCCGCCTCCGTGGCCAAGGAGCTTATCGAGAACTCCCTGGACGCGGGCGCGACGCGGGTGCAGGTGGACGTGAAGGGCGGCGGCGTGGACCTCATCCGCGTTGTAGACAACGGCTCCGGCATGGAGGCGGATGAAATTCCCCTGGCCTTCCAGCGTCACGCCACCAGCAAGCTCACCGACGCGTCAGGCTTGGACAACATCAGTACCCTGGGATTTCGTGGCGAAGCCCTTCCCAGCATTGCCTCCGTTGCCCGCGTGAGACTGGTGAGCCGACGGGAGTCGTCCCCCAGCGGCTGGGAGATAGCGTTGAAGTGGGGGCGGGTAGAGCGGCATGGGCCAATTGGCTGCGCCCCCGGCACCATGGTAACCGTCGAGGATCTGTTCGAGAACGTACCTGCCCGCCGCAAATTCCTTCGCTCAAACTCCGCCGAGGCTGGCCGCATTCGGACGCTTGTATCGCGCCTTGCCCTTGCATATCCGAGAGTTGCGATCCACCTTACGGTGGAGGGACGGGAGGCTCTAAACTTCGTAGGTAGCGGGCGTGCGGAAGACGCGCTGGCTTCTGTCTACGGGCCGCAGGTGGCCAAGGACGCGCTGGCCGTGGAATGGGAGGACTCCACCGGTGAACTCAAGGTCGACGGTTTCGTTGGCCCACCTTCCCTCCACCGCTCTAATCGTCAGCACATCATCTTCTTCGTCAACGGACGCTGGGTTATGAGCCGGATGCTAAACGTGGCCCTGGAGGAGTCCTATCACGGGCTGCTGCCCCAGAGAAGATACCCGTTGGCGGTGATAAACGTCCGCCTGCCTTACGAAGACGTAGACGTTAACGTGCACCCTACCAAGGCGGAAGTGCGTTTCCGAAAGGGCGCCCAGGTCTTTTCCGCTGTCCAGAGGGCGGTCCGACGGGTGCTGATGGCGTCCACTCCTGTGCCACAGATTCACATCAGCCCAACGGAGAGCGCCACATCTTTCCAACCATCTTTCGTCTCCTCGCCCCTGGCATCCCGCCCCTCTACTTCTCTACCTCCTCCACCTACCCACGCCCAGGTTCCCGCCGTTCAGTCGCCCGCCCTGCGGGTGCTGGGACAGGCAAGCAACACCTACATAGTGGCCGAGGGGCCCAACGGAATTTTCCTCATGGACCAGCATGCTGCCCATGAGCGGGTGTTGTACGAAAAGATCGTCGCGGAAATGAAGCAAGGCAGCCCGTCGGTGCAGGCCCTGCTGGAACCAGTGCCCGTGGAGCTGTCTCCCGAGCATCAGGAATTGGTGAAGGACGGTGCGGAAGAGATGAAGGCCTACGGATTTGCGCTGGAATCCTTCGACGGCCAGTCCTACGTCCTGCGGGCAGTGCCGGCGTTGTTTAGCGGTGGGGATCCGGTGGAGGCGCTGCTCGAGGTGCTGGTGATGACGCGGCGGGACGGGGCATCCCTGGGGGGACGCCGGGAGGCCTTGGCGGCATCCATTGCATGTCACGGTTCGGTTCGAGGAGGAATGAGCTTGAGCCATCAGGAGATGCAGGAAATAATCAGCCTATTGGAGAGGGCTGAGAACCCACATACCTGCCCCCACGGCCGTCCTACGATGTTGCACCTTAGCTCGCAGAATCTGGAGCGGCAGTTTGGGCGTCGCTGATGCCTTGAGTGGGGTGGAGACCGACGCTGGATGAAGAAAGACTAGGCGTTAAGTGAGCCGTCGCCTCGCGAGTCATCCTTAGGGCGGTAGATGGAATCCTCAGGCAGTCCGTCCGCGGGGTCAGTGGTGGAGGA
>CAYNJI010000003.1:11317-14175 GCA_964397605.1 uncultured Dehalococcoidia bacterium
TTGTTGTTCCTTACCTTCCTTGCTCATTAGCCCTCATTCGTTGAAGCGTTTCTTTGCCGATTGTGGATTGAACCAGCCGCCAACTAGTTTAACGTTTCCACCGAAAGATACAAGAGGGCCTGGGGTTCAGAACATTTCGGACTATGTAGAACTGCAACGGTTTGTCGATCCCGTTGAGGCCGCAGTGCGGGGCAATCTGACAGCCTGTCGCTGCCGTATAATTCGTTGAAGTTGGGGCGAACGCCAAGGCTCTGCATCGCCCCTGAAAAGGCCGCAGTTCGATGAATGCACATGCAAAGATGTACAACTCTCCCGCCGATACCTATAGTATCAGGCCCATGACGGCAGATAGGACGAAACGTCATAACTAGGAAATCGTCGGTCTTCCTCGTGGCCTGGGCGGGCGGTCTGCTCGCGCTGTTGGCGGGGTTGCTTCTGCTGGGCGCCTGTACTGTCGATACGCCTCCAACGTCGGAGGGCGACTCTCCCACGGCGACGACAACGACCGGACCGCCCACTACAGTTCCCGCCTATGACCCCGCCACTGCAACCCCGTCCGATGGTTCACCTCCCACTACCCCCGCTGCCACCCGTGCTTCGGCCACCACGGCGCAACCCGTCCCCTCTGACAAACCCGCGTCGCCTACCGTTGGCCCTACCCTGTCGGCCCCATCTACGCGCACGGCGGCGCCCCGCCCAACCTCGCCAACGGCAACTCTTGCGGCCCCCATCGGTGTACCCGTGCCGCCACGCAGGGATCTCTACGAGCTCGCCCGCTCCCTTCGTCACAAGTCGCAGGAACCCATCCCCTACCTCCGCTATCAAACTCCATCGGACCTGCAGGTGGGTACGGTGGACACCTTCAAGGTGCTTGCGAGGGTGGAGCCCGTGGAGTTCCACGAGATTTCGGCCAAACTAGAGCACGTTTCCGACAACGCCTACTGGTACGTTCAGGAAGGCATACGATTCGACGCCAACGACCTAGAGGAAGCGGCAGCGGACTTCGAAGGTCGCGTACTGCCCGGTCTTCTAGCATCCTTCGGCCCGATGTGGAGTCCTGACGACCTTCCAGGGCAGCGTCTGACCATCCTCCACGCACCAAGCCAGGGCCTGGCCGGCTACTACAGTTCCGCCGACGAATATCCGGTGCAGGTGCACGAGAACAGCAATCAGCGAAAGATGATCTACATAGACCCCGGGGGCAGTCGTATAGGCAATCAAATCTACCTCTCCACCCTGTCACACGAACTTCAGCACGCCATCAACTGGAATCTCAGCGGCGGTCAGGCTACCTGGCTGAACGAGGGTCTCTCACAGGTGGCCGAGCACCGGTTGGGTTGGAGGCCCAGGTCGCCCAACTCCTACGTCCATTCCGCGCCTACTTCCCTAGTTTACTGGCCCCTGAGCTTCCTGGAATCCAGCCCCTATTACGGTAGCTCTTTCCTGTTCAGCCAGTTCTTGAAGGAGCAGGCTGGCTCTCCCGAAAGCCTGGAGCCTCTGCTGAGAATCGACTATCGGGGTATACCCGCCGTGGATGCGTATCTGGAGTCCTTGGGGACGGGCGAGTCCTTTGAGTCTATCTTTGGCCGATGGACCGTTGCCGGCTATCTTTCTGAAGAAGGAGAAGGCGGACCCTACGGCTACACTGACCGGTGGCCCTCCGTAGAGGCCACCGACGTCTTGAGCAGCGACGGGTCCAACGAGTTCAGACAGCCCCAGTTTTCAGCCCGCTATCTGCTTCTAGACTTAGAGGCCGAAAGCGCCGAAGTGAGCTTTTCCGCCGACGTCAGCGTGGGCTTGCTGCCGGAGGACCCGCCTACGGGCGGTCATTGCTGGTGGGGGAACTACGGCGACGCCATCAGCACAACCCTAACCAGGGAGTTCGACTTCTCCAGCCTACAGCAGGCCACCCTGAGCTTCACAGCCTGGTACTCCATCGAAGAAGATTGGGACTACGCCTACGTTCAGGTTTCCACGGATGGAGGCTCCACCTGGGACATCCTACGGGGGTCACTTGCCAGCACCGACAACCCCTCTCTGAACGCCTACGGGCCGGGCTACACCGGCGAGAGCGGGAGCTGGGTTTCCGACTCGGTGGACCTGACGGCCTACGCGGGAGGACCACTGCTGGTGCGTTTCCACTACGTGACCGACGACGGCATCACCGGACCGGGCATATGCCTGGACTCCGTTGCGATACCGGAGTTGGGGTTCTACGACGACGCGTCCGTCAATCAGGGTTGGGTCTCCCAGGGGTTCTACCGGACGGACAATCGGATGCCGCAGGACTTTGCCGTCCACCTGATAGAGATTCGCGGCGACGACGCAACGGTGACGCCGGTGATGCTGGATGAGAATAACCGGGCAAGCCTGTCGGTGGAGAACTTGGACGATGTGGAGGAGACGGTGTTAGTGGTTGGCAGCCTGGCCAAAAGCAGCCGACAACCGGCCCGTTACGTCGTGACCGTTGGGGGCGTGAACTAACCCCTCAGGACGTTACTCCAGGAAGTCCTTGAGACGCCTTGACCTGGTCGGGTGCCGCAGCTTGCGCAGGGCCTTGGCTTCAATCTGGCGAATGCGCTCGCGGGTTACCCCAAACTCCCGTCCCACCTCTTCCAGAGTGCGGCTCCGCCCATCTTCCAGTCCGAAGCGCAGCTGGAGCACGCGCCGCTCCCGGTCCGTCAGCGTGTGCAGAACGTCGCTGATCTGCTCCTTGAGTAGCTGGAAGGACGCAGCGTCGGAGGGGGCTGGCGCGCTCTGGTCTTCGATGAAGTCTCCCAGGTGGCTGTCCTCCTCCTCACCGATGGGGGTCTGGAGGGAAACGGGCTCCTGGGAAATCTTGATTATCTCCTCCACCC
>CAYNJI010000003.1:14185-21863 GCA_964397605.1 uncultured Dehalococcoidia bacterium
GTCTCAACCAGGTGAACGGGGATGCGGATCGTCCTGGCCTGGTCGGCAATGGCCCTCGTAATGGCCTGGCGAATCCACCAGGTCGCGTAGGTGCTGAACTTGTACCCCTTGCGGTAGTCGAACTTCTCCACGGCGCGTATGAGGCCAATGTTGCCCTCCTGAATCAGGTCCAAGAGGGACATGCCCCGTCCGATGTACTTCTTGGCAACGCTGACCACCAGCCGGAGGTTGGCTTCCGTTAGGTGCTGCTGAGACTTGAAGGCTTCCGACCTGATACGCACGATGTGGTACCGGAGTCGGGGTTCCACGGGCCGGAGCATGTCAGGCCCGTTGCCCTCCTCCAACTTTACCCGTAGTTCACTCAGGCTGCAGTCTCCAAAAACGTTGGCGCTCTCCGGCGGCAACACCCAGCTGTCCAAGGAGAGTTGGATGATAGCCTTCCCAACCTCGGTCATCTCCAGATCCAGGTCGCCGGCCACCCTCTCCATGAGCTCCGGGTCCAGTAGGACGTCAATAGCGTCCCGCACTTCCTTATTAGTGATTATTGCGAAGAGGGTGAGCTCTTCGCAGATGCCGAGGCGCCGGCCTAGAGACATGACGAGAGGTTCAGCGTTAACCAGCCTTTTCAGCAGGGCGATGCTCATCTCCCAAGCCGGAACGGGCCGTCCGGAGCCATCCCGCAGCTGCTCCTCAAGGACGTCCAACTGCTTTCCGCCCTCCATGCTACGGGCCAGTACCCGCTCGTCCTTAGAGGTAAGCAACTGAACACGACCGATTTCCCGCAGGTACATGCGGACCGGGTCGTCAAGGACCTCAGCGCCCTCCAAGTCCGGCTCCCAGTCAGGGTCTTCGGTGCGAATCTGGACAGCGTAAGGGGGAACGACTACTCTGAGGGGTCGAGCGCCATCTTCAAGGGAATCGTCGCCGGCATCCGCGTTGGCCGTGGTTATGGCGGTGGGTATCACCTCCAGGGCCTTGGCTGCGGCGCTGCCCACACCGAGTAGGTTTACGGTTTCGCTGGCTTCCTGACCATTGGCCAAGGATTCCAGATACTCTTCATCCGCCTTGCGAGTCCCTCGGGTTTTTCTTGTGCTTACCATAAATTCACACGCTCCTGGCTCTAAAGAGAGCTTCCATGTCGCTGTTAATCTTCAGAATCTCCTCCTCGAACTGGCTGAACTCCTCTGGGTTAACGTCAGAAAGACGCAAACCCTCCTCCGTCTTCAACTGCCGAAGCCGCCGTTCCTCCAGGCGGTGAATGCACTGGGAGAGGTCCGCCTCTTTCTCTTTGGGGTCAGCGGGTGGGAGCGGCTTGCCGGACAGGTAGTCTAGGTGGCTGCGAATTCCCTGATCCAATAGCTCTATTGTGATGCCTTGCAACCAGTTTGTAAACAGTTCTCGGTTTTCTACTCGCTGAAACATTTCCGAACGTAGGCCGTTGGCCATGTCCGCCATTTCGGGGTTTTGCAGCAGCAGGGCCAGGCAGCGCTCCTCCAGAGGGTCCCGCTCCAGCCGTTGGAAGGGCGTGGCCGCCGCCGCATCCGGCCGGCGCAGCCGTTGGGGCGCTCTCTGGGGCCGGGGCCGGTCCATTCTGGCTTTCAGGGTGGATTCGGGGACGCGCAGAAGTTCCGCCAGGGTGCGGAAGTGCCGGTCCTGCTCGAATGGGTCGTCCTCCGCATACACCAGGTGAGAGACGGCTCCGGCCATGTCAGATTTTCCCTGGGCTGTGGAGAGATCGAAACGGCGGGCGTAGACCTTCAAGAGAAACTCAAAAACGGGAAGAGTTTCCGTCGTCAGCCGCTCCCACTGGGCCGGGTCCTCCCGGATGATGTCGTCCGGGTCTCTTCCTGCGGGAAGCGGGGCAATCTTCAGCGTGGGGCCGCTGGGCCTGCGGTAGACGGAACCCCGTTGGGAGCGGGAGACTTCCTGCTTTTGCATCACCTTCCAGGAGGTTTCCATGCTGCGCAGTGTGGCCTCCTGTCCGGCGTCGTCGGGGTCCAGAGCCATGACGACTTCCTTGGTCGAACGGAGTAGGTCCGTCTGGTAGCTGGTTAGGGCCGTTCCCATGGAGGCGACCACGTTGCCGAAACCGTTCTGGTGGGCCATGATGGCGTCCATGTAGCCCTCTACCACCACTGCCGAGCCGGTGCTCTTGATGGAGTCCTTGGCTAGGTGAAAACCGAAGAGGATCTTGCTCTTATCGAAGATAGGCCCCTGGCGGGAGTTCAGGTACTTGGGCATGACATCGTCGAGGGCGCGACCACCGAAGCCTACCATACGCCCTTCGGAGTCCCAGATGGGGAAGATGAGGCGACGGCGAAACAGGTCTTGTCCCGCGCCTTCTTGGGGTTGGGAAACCAGACCGGCGAGGGAAAGCTGGCTTTCCGTATACCCCAGGGAAAGGAGATGGCTCCGCAGGGCCGAACCGTCATTGGGGCTGAGACCAAGCTGGAACTTGGTGACCGTTTCCGAGGCGATCCCCCGTTGCTCGATGTAGGCGCGGGCTTCGACACCCTGGGAGGAGGCCAGGTTGCGAGTGAAGAAGCGGCTGGCGGATTCGGTGAGCTTGAAGAGAGGGTCTTCGCTCTTCCGCCTTCGCTTGGAGGGAATCTCAGTCCCTGTCATTCGGGCCAGGTCTTGCAGAGCCTGGCGGAAGTCCACGTTTTCCCGCTGCATGTAGAAGGAGAAGACATCGCCGCCCGTGGCGCAGGCTCCAAAGCATCGCCAACTCTGGCGGTTGGGGAAGACGAAGAAGGACGGCGTTTTCTCCGTGTGGAAGGGACAGAGGCCCTTGAAGCTGGCGCCCGACTTCTGAAGGGACACGTAGCCGGAAATCAGGTCTGCAACGTCGAGCTTGGCTTTTATGTCGTCGACCACAGTCATGGGGTTGGATTCAACCTGCCTGCAATGAAAGATGTTGGCAACATTACGTTATGTACATTCAATTGTATACCCTTGCCCAAGAGCCGATGAATTCAAGAGGCGTCGGATGGGGTTCAGGGAGTGTGAACGGGTCCGGCGACGGTGAGGAACCGTAGAATTTCCAGTCCATCTTCCAGGGTGTAACACACGGTGGTAGAGGCCTTCTCCAGGAAGTTGAAGCTGGATATCTCCGGACACAGATTGACCAACACCACCGGTTTGTTCCATGCGTAGGACATTCCGATTTCCGCCGCCGTGCCGATGTTTCGTCCCTCGTTCTGGATGACGCAGAAGACCAAGTCTGCGGACTTGAGCAGCGTCACGTCTCTCGGAAAGAATACGTCAGCCCCCTTGCCCCTGGATCCACCGTCCTTGGGGTATTTGTGGGGCCACAGGAATTCGCAGCCGCTAATGGCGGAGGAGACCCTGTTCCGCCAATCGGTGTGCATGTTTCCCGCCAGGTAGATCCTCATTCAACCCTCCTTGGCAAGCCCCTTATGGCTGCAAACGTCCTGTCCGTATTAGCTGTTGTCTAGTCTGATGCCGACGTGGCCGGCGTGGAATAGTGACCCCGGTATTCGGGCGGTAGGAGCTGGGCAATTCGCCCCATAATCATATCTGTCCCCTGTTGGAGTATCTCGCGGCTGAGCCTGCCCTCAATGGCGGGCAAAGTGAAAGGCTCGCCAATTCTCACACGCATTTCGCAGAGGGGAAAAGCGATTCGCCAGAAGCCCGGTACGTTCTCCGTGCCAGTTACAGCCACGGGCAACACCGGAGCTTGCGACTTGAAGGCCAGGTATCCAATACCCGGCTTGGCAGCCTGAAGCCCCCCCGTTCGGCTTCTCGATCCTTCGGGAAACATCAGCAACGTTCCATCCCGGTCCAGTACTTCCAGCGCCCACCGGAGGGCAGTCCGGTCCTCCCGCCCCTCCCGCACGGGATGGACGCCGCATCGGGTAAAGAACCAGGACCCTATGGGGTGTCCGAATAGCCCCTCCTTGGCTAGAAAGTTCATTTTTCTTTTGAAGCCAGCCAACACCACGGGAGGGTCGGCATTGCTGAGGTGGTTGGCGACCACTATCAACGGCCCCCGGGGAGGGACGGCCTCTTTTCCTTCTACAATCCAGCGCGAGAACAGGGTGAACTGAACCCTTGCCAATGTCGTCCCTATTTCGTAGAGCATTCCCCTACCCCTCCTCGATTATTGCCAAGGCCCTAGCCGTCACCTGCTCGACCGTGAGACAGTCCGTGTCGATGACGTGGGCGTCGAGTGCGAGGCGAAGGGGAGAGTGGGCCCGTTCCGAATCCAGCTTGTCTCTGGCTTCCAAATCATTCAGCACCTGGGCGAATTCGACGCGCTTTCCCTTCTCCACAAGCTCCTTGTATCGTCTCCTGGCCCGCTCCCGGCTGGAGGCTCGAAAGAAGAGCTTCACCGGAGCTTCGGGCGCGACCACGGTGCCGATATCCCGCCCTGCCACTACTATGCTGCCCTCCGAGGCTATCTGCCGCTGCTTGCGGACGAGGGCCTCCCGA
Source organism: uncultured Dehalococcoidia bacterium (assembly GCA_964397605.1). Classification (GTDB taxonomy): domain Bacteria; phylum Chloroflexota; class Dehalococcoidia; order Lucifugimonadales; genus JAPULR01. The sequence continues at coordinate 18,641 of CAYNJI010000003.1, forward strand.
ACGCCGGGGGCCTTGCTTACGACGGACACCAGCTTATCAATGCGGGCTCGGTGCTGTTCAAGGGGGACGGCCGCTCCGTCGACAAGAACTTGATCGCCCTGGTCGGACATCTGAAAGCAGGCGGCAGCGGCAAGTTCAGTCAGAGCAGCCTCGTCTTCAGGGTCCACTCCACGCTCCATTGCCAGCCACGTAACGGCCCTGTACATGGCGCCGCTGTCCAGGAAGCGGTATTTCAGATTGCGGGCCAACTGCCGCCCAACCACGCTTTTGCCCGTTGCCACGGGGCCGTCAATGGCTATTAGCGTTGGTTTGGGCAATATATTGTCGTGCGATGAACTGGCAAGGGCTGTTGTTGTTATTATAGCATCTGGTCAACCGCCCCAACATCAGATATAAGAGGGTCTTTAGATTGTCCTGCGCTGGCGAAGAGGAGCGATGACGTCAATAGCAATGCCAAAGGCTAAATTGTTACTTCCCGTAGGACTGGCGGCCGCGGCGGCTGGGCTTTCGGTCCTAGTATCAGTCGTGTCAACGCTTCCAGGGGAAGAGGCGATCCTGGAGGCAGTGCGACAGACGGAACAGCCGCTGCTCAACGATGCGCTGCGGTCGTTGGATTGTCTAGGCAGTCCGTGGGTAATTGTCGCGACCCTGTTGGCCTTGGCCACCGTACTCTGGGTACGAAAACGTCGATGGGAGGCTATGGCCAGCCTGTTGATCATTCCGATGGAACTGATGACGCTGGGCCTGAGGGAGGCAATCGACAGGCCGCGACCGTCCCTGCAGGCGTTAACTACCATGCCGGAAAGCCCTGGCTTTCCCAGCGGCACGACGCTCCACGCCGTACTATTTTTTGGGTTCATCGCGTATCTTTGCCACATCTACGTGCGGCCTCGGAAGCTTCGTATCGCCCTGCAGGCTTTGTTGGTCCTGATTATTGCGGTCGCAAGCTATTCGCGAGTCTACCTAGGGGTTCACTGGCCCACGGACGTTCTTGGAGGCTGGCTTTACGGCGGGTTCTTTCTCTGGGTCATTGCAGTCATAGGATTGCCGTTTTTCTCGAAGTTGGGTGTGAGACGGGTGCGCAGCGGCGGCGGTGGAAAAGCGGACTTTTCACATCTATAATGGCCTCAAATGCTGAACTCTCCCGTTCTCGTCCTAAACCTCAACTATGAGCCCATCAACGTCTGTAACGCTCGTCGTGCCCTACTGCTCATCTTTAGAGGAAAGGCGGAGATGCTGGAGAACGGACGGGGGCAGGTTAGGACCGCCAGGCAGGTCTTCGACCTCCCCTGCATAATCCGGCTGGCGTACATGGTGAAGCGCCCCTTTGTGAAGCGCAAGCTCTCAAAGAAGGAGGTGCTTCTGCGGGACCGTCACACGTGCCAGTATTGCGGCCAGCGGGGCCCGGAGCTCACCATGGACCACGTGAGGCCGCGGTGGCAGGGCGGGCAGCAGACGTGGGAGAACATCGTCAGCGCATGCATACCGTGCAACCACCGGAAGGCGGGACGGACGCCCAGAGAGGCGGGAATGATGCTGCTGAAGCTGCCCAAGGCCCCATACCCCAGCCCCTACTACGTGCTTTACGGGCGCACCATTCTGGATGAGTGGAAAAAGTTCATTCCCTGGGAGATGGACTGAGGCCGGAGAAAGTCGGCTCTTATCAGCGGCCCGACGGGACCGGGACGTCCAGCATCAGCGCTTCCAACCCCAGGCGGGCGTTTACGTTGCTGTTAAGCGCGTTGAGGGTCTTGGCCATAGCGCCGATGAATCCGACTATCTGACCGGCCGTGTAGGCGTCTTTCCACTCTTGCAGCTTCTCAGCGTAGTCCTGGTTGTAGACCCATTCGGGTCCTGCCTCTCCCAGCACCAGCAGGTCCCTCCACCAGCTTAGCCAGATATCAAGGGTCTCAAGGGCCTCCTCCCGGTCACGATAGTAGAGGTTGGCGACGTCGGAGGCGGCGTGAAAGCGTTGTTCAACGGTGGCTCCCAGAAGGCCAATGAGCCGGTCCAATTCGGTGGAGCGGCGTTCCATCGACAGGGGGTCCTCGAGGGCCGTCAGCGCCCAGCCCAGGCAACCCTTCGATAGCCGGGCCAGCAGACGGGCCTCTTGGCTTTCGACCTTGTGGTTCTCTTCCAGGTAGCGGGCCAGGGGTTCTTCGGCCATTGGTCTAAGCTCGATGCGGCTGCATCGTGACCGGATAGTTGGCAGCAGTCGATCTTCCTGGGAGGTGAGGAGGATGAGCAGGGTTTGAGGCGGCGGCTCCTCCAGGGTTTTCAGCAGGGCGTTGGCCGCCTCCTCACTCATGGTTTCCGCGTCTTCGAAGATGAACACGCGGGAGGCCCCTTCGTAGGGCTTGAGGTGCGACTGGTTGGTGACGGAACGGACCTCCGCAATGCCTATCTCCCTACGCCGGGAAGCCCCTTCCTCCTGTCGTTTAATCCCAATGAGCCGAACGTCGGCGTGATGGCCGCCGGCAATGCGGCGGCATTGGATGCAATCTTGACACGGAGGGGCAATCACTGTGGAGACGCAATTCACGGCCCGGGCCAGGTCCAAGGCCAGGGTGGTCTTGCCCACGTGGGACGGGCCGGCAAACAGGTAGGCGTGAGAGAGCCGCCCCGTGGCGAGGCTGGTCTCCAAAATATGTAGGGCGTTATTTTGCCCTATGACCTGCCACATGGATTCTAGGAAATTCTCAGGCTTCGCGGACATCTTGAGAAATGCGAGTAATAGGGAAGGAAAGATGGATTCCGGCGAACGCCGGAATGACGGTAAGTACGTTTGATATTGGGAAAATAACCGGGGGCATTATCACTAGATTTCCGCTCTTGCCAACGCGTCGCGCCGTTGAACAAATTTCTGAAAAGCGACCAGCCGACAGGCTCCATGTTACGATCTAAGTCCCGTCATTCCGGCGAAAGCCGGAATCTAGGCCCAATTCTATTCATCCTATAGTGATGCAAGGCGTAGTTCATCTCAAGACAATTCTTCATACAAATCTAGCCATGAAGGGTTATCCTTTTCGACCAAAGAAAGCTTCCACGCCCGCTTCCATTCCTTAATCGCATTCTCTCGCGTTATGGCACTTTCCATCGTATCGTGACTCTCATACCAGACCAAATTATGAACGCCGTAACGCTTCGTGAACCCCTCCATCACGTCGTTCTTGTGTTGCCAGACTCGGCGAAGGAGATTCGAGGTCACCCCCACGTATAGGGT
>CAYNJI010000004.1:0-13358 GCA_964397605.1 uncultured Dehalococcoidia bacterium
CGGGGAGCTAGCGGTGCCCTGAACCCGCAATCCGCTATAGCGGGGTTGAATTCCTTCCCGAGGCTAGATCAATGGACCTCTATTCTCTGAAAGGGTGCTGAGGGCTGGGTCCTACGCGGCGAAGACCTGTGAATTCCGCCAGGTCCGGAAGGAAGCAACGGTAAGCAGTCATCTTCGGGCGCCGTGGGGCAGCCTGGCCTGAGCCTAATCAGCCGGATACGTTCATTGATTGTGTCGAAGGAAGGTGCACGGCCTATATCTCCAACATATACTTCCCGTAGGCCTAAGGGTTACAGAAAGGCCCTGGCCCAATATTTCCTAACCGACCAACGCGTTCTCTCCCGCATACTGGACGCGGCTGACCTATCGCCGGATGACACGGTTGTGGAGGTAGGCTCAGGCAGGGGAATTCTTACCCGGCAGCTGGCGAGGCTGGCCCGCCGGGTGGTGGCCGTCGAGATAGACGCGGCCTTGGCAGCCGGACTGGCAACGAAGCTGGGCAATCCGCCCAACCTGACGGTCCTGGAGGCGGACGCTCGCACGGCGGACATCCAACCCGACGTCCCCTACAAGCTGGTGGCCAACCTTCCCTACTATGCCGCCAACCCCATAATCCGGCGGTTTCTGGAAATGGAACGGCAGCCCCTTCGCATGGTGGTCATGGTGCAAAAGGAGGTCGCCCATTCCATGACGGCGACCCCAGGCCGCATGACGCTCCTCTCCGTAGCGGTACAGTTCTACGGTATGCCCCGATTGGTGTGTGTCGTGCCCCCTTCGGCTTTTCGCCCTTCCCCCAAGGTGGATTCGGCGGTGGTATGCATCGACGTGAAGCCGGAAGCACGTGGGCGGGTGGACGACGAAACGCGCTTCTTCCGACTGGCGCGCGCGGGATTCGCCGCGCCCCGAAAGCAGCTACGGAATTCTCTTGCCCTGGGGCTTGGAATCAACGGGGCTGAAGCGTCGAAACTCCTCCAACAGATGGGTATTGATTCGCGGCGTAGACCGGGGACGCTGACCGTCTCGGAGTGGATTTCCCTCTACGAGGGTTTGCCAGAGGATACCATCCCGTCCTCAGACGACGAAGAGACTGGCAGACGCCAATAGTGGTGGAAGGCCCCCAAGGCTCCACTCTCCTGACGGCGTTGGCTTACGCCAAGGTCAATCTAACCCTGGAGGTTTTGGGCCGTCGCGAGGACGGTTATCACGAAGTGGCCACGGTGTTGCAGACGGTGAGTCTTTACGACCGGTTGACCTTCGTCCCGGATTCCGAAATTCGGGTGGAGTGTTCCGTCCCCGCTCTGTCCAATTCCGACAATCTGGCTTGGAGGGCTGCGGTGGCTCTCAAGGAGGCCACCGGGTATGCCAGCGGCGCGCGAATAACCATCGAGAAGGGGATACCGGAGGCAATGGGGCTGGGTGGGGGCAGCAGTGACGCAGCAGCGTCGTTCGTAGCCCTCAATCGCCTGTGGGGGTTGGGTTTGACCGCGGCGGACCTGGAGGAGGTGGGTGGGAGCCTGGGGGGCTGCGGTGGCTTTCTCGTCGGTGGCGGAACGGCCTTGGGCACAGGACGGGGCGACCGGCTACTGAGACTTCCCCCTCTGCTTCACCAGTGGCTGGTTATGGTATGCCCGCTGGCTAATATAGAGGAGAAGACTCGCCGCATGTACAACCTGTTGGGCAGGGAATCCTACAGTGGCGGTCAGGTGACCCGCGCCCTGGTCGATGCCATGGAGCAGGGGCGTTTCTCCTGGCAGATGCTTTACAGTGCCTTCGAGTCGGTGGCCTTTGGCGTCTCCCCCGGCCTTGACGGAGTAATGCGGGACATGGAGGCCGTCGGCGCCCGCCACGTTAGTCTATCCGGAAGCGGGCCTGCCCTCTATACCCTGGTCGCTGACAAAGAGCAGGGGCGCCGAATTAGAGATGGATTGGTCCGCCTAGGCCGTAGGGCATTCCTCGTCGAGACAACGAATGCCTCTCCTCACTTGACGCTGGGCATTGAAGATAACTAGACTAGTTGCGGTCTCTCACAGGTTTGACCAGAGAGGAACTCTAGAATGATAGGAATCTTGAACGCCATCCGGATAGACATGGATCCGGATATGCTTACTCTGGGGTCCTTTGTGCTGACGTGGCACGGGTTCTTCACCTTTGTCGGCGTTGCCCTAGCGGTGGCCCTCGTGTCCTACTGGGCCAAGAAAGAAAATATCCCGCCGGACACGATCCTTTCGGTGTCCGTGTGGGCAATCCTGGGTGGCATCGTTGGCGCACGACTGGTCCACGTCGTGGACTTCTGGACCCGGGTGTACCAGAATGACCCTCTCAGCGTTTTCTACATCTGGGAAGGAGGCATTGCCATCTACGGCGCCGTACTCGGAGGCTTCGCCGGAGGCGCCATATACGCGCTGGTTCGCAATCGGGACGGGCTGATCAACTTCTGGAACCGGTTCCTCTTCTTTTTGGGGCGCATTGAGAAGATGCCCATGCCTTCCGTGGGCAAGCTGGCGGACCTTACCGCGCCCGCCCTCGTTCTCAGCATGGCCGTCGGCCGCATTGGCGATATCATCAACGGTGAGCACATCGCCCGCATTACCAGCCTGCCCTGGGGCTTCGTCTACACCCACGAAAAGACTCAGAGGCTCTACAGTTTTATCGCTGAGGGCCGCTCCTCCCTGACGCCCTCTCATCCTGCGGTGATCTACGAGATGATATGGGACGTGGCGGTTCTGGGCTTTCTCTGGTTCGTCCTGCGAAACCGGCTGCGACCCGACGGCATGGTATTCGTGTCCTTCCTGGCTCTCTACTCTCTGGGCCGTTTCTTCATCAGTTTCATCCGGCAGGATAAAATCTGGGTAGTCGGGTTGGACATGGCCCAGATAATTGCTCTGATTGTCCTGAGCATCACGGTAACGCTCCTGATATCCAAGGCCCAGGTGGCTAGAACAGGTCAGCGCCGCCGGGCCCGCGAGGGCGGCGCCTAGATACTGGGGTACGGGGGGCTTAGACGCACGATTAGCTTGAAGGTCGGAAGTCCTCCACCTTCATCTCGATGACGCGCCGCCCTTTCCAGGAGTTGGCGGAGAGGGAGTAGGCCAGGTCCAGATATCCGGTCTCTGGAAGCTCGATGTCTCCCTGCCGAAAGGCGAAAGCCGTCCAGGAAGCCCGCCCGTCCCATAGCTTAAGCCGCAGGTGCTGCCCTTCGCTGCCGACTCTGGAGGCTTGCTGAATCTTCATGCGCCGGGCTAGAAAGACGGGTTTGGGGTTGCCGAAACCGAAGGGTTCAAGAGTGGTAAGATTCCTGTAGGTCTCGCCCATGAGGTCTGTTGGTTGTGCCTCTGCGTCAATCTTCAACACGCGGGCGGGTTGGCAGTCGCCCAGAATCTCGCGGGCTATGGACGTCAGCCTTGCTCGTAGTTCCTGCAGGTTGGTCCGGCTCATGACGAAACCGGCGGCCATGGAGTGCCCTCCGAATCGCTGGAACAGTGGGCGGCACTTTTCGAAGGCGGCGATGACATTGAAGGCGGGGACGCTGCGGGCGCTGGCTCGCACCACATCGCCTTCGAGGGCCATGACCACCGCTGGCTTGTGAAAAGCATCTACCATCCGACTGGCCACCAGCCCCGAGATTCCGGGCGCGAACTCCTCGTCGGCCAGGAGAATAATTGGCTCGTCCGTCTTCGCCATGGCCAGCGCCTTCCGGCATGCGGTCTCCGTGTTCCGCTGGCGTTCCTTATTGAAGCCTTCCACTGTTTCGGCCAAGCTGTGGGCTTCGCTGGCGGAGGCGCTGGTGAGCAGGCGGTAGCTGGAGATGGCGTGCTGAAGACGACCGGCGGCGTTGAGTCGGGGCGCAATTATGAATGCGATTGACCCGCTGTCGATGGCGCTGGGAGAGAGCCTGGCGCGGCGGTATAGGGCGTTTAAGCCGAGGCTGTGTGTTTTTTGTAGTTGCAGGAGGCCCGCCTTGACTATGGCCCTGTTTTCGCCTCGGAGAGGTCCCAAGTCGGCGACGGTGCCAATGGCGGCGAGGGCGAGAAGTTCATGGGGCCACTTTTTACCCAGATGCCGGTAGAGACCCTGCACCAGCTTGAAGGCCAGTCCCGCCCCCGTCAGTTCCTCGAAGGGGTAGACGGAGCCGGGTATCTTGGGATCGATTATTGCCAGGGCCGGCGGCAGCTCGGCAGGTGGGGTGTGATGGTCGGTGATGATGACGTCCAGACCAAGGTCTGCGGCGAATTCGACCTCCCGGCCGGAGCTGACGCCGCAATCCACGGTGACGATGACGGACACGCCGGAAACCTTGAGGGCCTGCACGGCCTCCATGTTCAGGCCGTGCCCTTCTGCGACGCGATGGGGAATGTAGGGAGCAACCTGCCCGCCGAGGGCCTCCAGCCCCTGGGCCAGTATGGCCGTGGCCGTCACGCCGTCGGCGCCGAAGTCCCCGAAAACGCCGATGACTTCGCCCGATTCTATGGCTTGCGCCAGACGCGTCACGGCCGGGGTCATTTGCGGCAGCAGGTTGGGGTCGTGGAAGGGTTCCTCCGGGCCTTGCAGGAAGAAGTTGACTTCCTCCGGTGTGGAGACGCCGCGGTTGTAGAGCACCTGGGCCACCACAGGTGGCAGCCCAACGGCTCGGGCAAACTCGGTCGGCGCTTGGGAGTATAGCCGCCAAGTTTTATTCATAAAAGGAAATATCTGAGTTGCTTCACTCTGCTTGTCCCCTCTCGGCGTCTGCGCGGCGGGCTACGCTGTTGGGGCCGCGTCGTCCCGGAGTCACCTCTATGGGGGTAGGAATCAGCCATTCCGCTCCGTGCTTGGTCGCTCCCCGAACTCGGCCCTCCAGGGCCAACTGCCGTACCCTTCGTTCCGAAATGCCCAACCTGATGGCAGCCTCCCGTACAGTGACGTTGGCAACGTCGGCTGTGGGCTTCTCGGACGCCAAATCAAACTCGATGGGATCTGACTGCTTCAGTGTGCTCATTTCGTGGATGAGAAAACCGATGACTTGGCCGTCGTCGTCCAACCGCTTGAGGATACGCTCGTCGTGGGTGGGCGTGAAGTAGCCTTCTCGGAATGCCCACAAAACCTCCAGCATGTCTCCTTCTGCGTCATACCAAACTGACACCTTTTCAGTAGTCATTGCTGGCCTCCTTTGATTTTACGGTCAAGGTAGCTTGTGAGGATGAAGGAGTAGCTTTTTGACTTTTTCACTACCAGGCAGAGATAGTGGTTCTTGCCTCGCAGGTCTGGGTATAGTCGGTATTACAGCCGGACCGTTGGATCGGAACTAGACGGGCGTATCATGTCGGGCATTGCAAGGGTTTCAGCGAACCTATGTAGATGTAAGAGCATCTCAGGGTGCCTTCGGAGAATGTGCCGGAACCGTTCGTCTGTAAGTCTAACCTCTTTTCCACTCTCATCAGCGAAACGACGCACGATGGGCCTCATTACCATTCCGCAAACTATACCGAATCAGGGAAAGAGCGGCAAGGGTTTACGTTCGCTGCGTGCAATGCCTGGTTCCTCGGCATACCCGCCGCTGCGGTGTTACTTCGAGGCTCCGCTAGGAATTTGCAGGTACGGATTCCCGTTCTGGGGGCGCAGTTGGCGGGATCTAGAGGTTTTCGGCTTGGGTGAAAACCAGCACGGAGTTGTGGCCGCCGAAGCCGAAGGAGTTGCTAACCACGGCTCGAATGCTCTTGGAGCGGGCCGACTCGGGCGTGTAATCCAAGTCGCAGTCAACGTCGGGACTCTCCAGGTTGATGGTGGGCGGCACGACGTCTTCCCTCAAAGCCAGAACACAGATGCCTGCTTCTACGGCGCCCCCGGCGCCAAGAAGGTGGCCCGTCATCGACTTGGTGGAGCTTACGGAGACCCGGTAGGCGTCCTCTCCCAGGGCGAGTTTGATGGCCAGGGTCTCCTGCTTGTCGTTGAGGGGCGTGGAGGTGCCATGGGCGTTTACGTAGTCTACCTCGGAAGGTTCCAATCCTGCCCGACGGAGGGCCAGCTTTACCGCGTTGGCGGCACTTTCGCCGGTTTCGGAAGGCTCAGTGACGTGGAAGGCGTCGGAGGTAGATGCGTAGCCCGCTAGTTCCGCCAGCGGTTGCACACCGCGCCGAAGGACGCTGTCGTGGCTCTCGAGCACCAGAATTCCGGCGCCTTCTCCGATTACGAAGCCGTCCCGCTCGGCGTCGAAAGGGCGGCTGGCTTTTTGCGGGTCGTCGTTACGCCTGGAAAGGGCCCGCATGTTGCCGAAACCCGCCACGGCGATGGGGCAGATTGGGGCCTCGCTGCCGCCTGCCAACACTACGTCCATCTCGCCCCGGGCTATAAGGCCTGCGGCGGCGCCAATAGCGTCGGCCCCGCTGGAGCAGGATGATACAGTGCAGAAGTTGGGGCCGAGAGCGCCTGTCATCATCGACAGGTGGGCCGCGGCCATGTCGCCAAGCATCATGGGAATCAGGAAGGGCGAAACCCGTCGGGGACCTCGGGAGGACAGGACGCTCTGTTGGCTAGAAAGGGTGAGAATTCCGCCGATGCCGCTGCCCACCAGGACCGACATGCGGTATCTATCCACATGGTTATTGTTATTCAGGTTGGCTTGGGCCAGTGCCTCTTGGGCGGCGGCGGCGGCGAACTGGGTGAACCGGTCCGTGTGGCGGGCCTGCTTCCTGTCCATGTGGGCCTGCGGGTCGAATCCCTTTACCTCGGCGGCAATTTGAGTGCTGAAACCGGCGGTGTCGAAGGCGGAAATTCGGTCAACGCCGGACGTGCCCGACTTGATGCCTTCCCAGGTAGAGGGTGCGTCGAGGCCCTGTGGGCTGACGATCCCCAAGCCGGTAACAAATACCCGGTTTTGTTCGCTAGCCATTTAACGCAACATCCATAGTCGAAATAGGCGCCCCTTGTTCGCTGGGTCGGGACGGCGTGTTCGGCGGGGTCCCTGCCGGAGCTTACTCCTGGTTAGCCGCCTTCGGCTGGGTTATTTTTAGGGAGTTGCTTGTGAGAATGCGATTCTTGGAGGAGTCCAAGCGGTCCTTGATGGCCTCCCCGAAGTCGTTTACCCGGTTGGAGATAGAACCCTTCAACTCCTTGCTGGTGGCAGCCAACTCTTTGCGGCGGTCGGTGAGCATGCCGGAAAGCTCCTCCCCCTTGCCGGCCAGCCGGATGCGATACCGCTCAACGAGGCGGAAGAGCCGGGCGTAGAGATTGTCCACCGGGTTGAGCTTGGAGTGGAACTTGTTGAAGATGCGGCGGGACTCTTCCATGCCCCAACGGGGGTCCTGGAACACGAACTGGCGACCAGTATAGAGGTGATAGGGACGCATCTCTCCTTCGCCGAGAACCTCTCCGTTGGCGTCCAGGGGGACCAGGTCGGTCCAGTTGGAGGTGGCGGGCAGGGGCGTTAGCAGATTGGCCGTCTGGTACCGGCTAATCTGGGTTACCCAGTCGGCCATCTCCATTATGCCATCTTCCGTATCGTAGGGGAGGCCGATGATTGTCATGGCGACGATGCTGAATCCCATCTCGTTCAGGTTGATAAGGTCCTTGCACACCTGACCCGGATCCTGTCGCTTGTTGACCAGTTCCAGATTCTTGGCGTCTAAGGATTCCACGCCCACGTAGAGCATCTCCATGCCGATCTCTCGCAGAGCGTGGGAGAGCTCCGGGTCTTGGCCTATCTCCGCGCGGGTCTGGCAGATGAGGTACATATCGTCGGAGTAGCCCTTCCACCCCTTGATGCGCTCCAGCCGCTCGTTTCGGTACTTGACGGCCCGGAGGGGCGGCGGGTGAAGGTCGTCGGAAAGAAATACGCTGAATCTACCACCCCTGTTGGTGTGGATGAGCCCGTCGGCCGCCATCTCTTGGAGTTGGGCCAGCCGCTTCAGTTCGGTTTCCCGCTTGACCATTCGATATCCCAAGAACTGCTGAATGACCTGGCAGTAGGTGCAATTCTCCGTGCAGCCTCGGACAGTCTCCATGACTCCGCCTACCATAGGCTTGGAGGAAGTCAGGTCGCGAATGGAGTAGAAATCTGGCAGTTCCACCAGGTCCGGAGGTATGACGCCGACGCGCCGGGTCTGAGCGGTGTGACCCTCCACCTGGTAGGTGATGCCGGGAATCTTGGCCAGGCACTTGTCTCGCTCGTCCCCTTCAAAGGTGAGGAGAACGTCCAGCAGCTGGCCGATGATGTCTTCCCCTTCCCGCTGGACGATAACGTCGAACTTGCCTTCGCGGAAAGCCTCGTCCGGGAGTGGGCCCATGTGGGGCCCGCCGCCGACGGTAATGATTTCGGGGTGGAACTCCTTGGCCATACGGCCTATTTCATAGCCGCGGGGAACCTCGTTGATGAGAGCAGAAATCAGGAGAATGTCCACCCCTTCAAGGTCCTTTTCGGGGTCGATCTTGCCGCTACGGTCTTCGAACCAGATATCCCGCTCGTAGAGGTAAGGGCCGTCCCACTGTGCCAGGGCGCCTGAAAGGAAGAGCATCCCCTGCCTAGGGATGGCCACATATTCGAAGTTGCCACCCGGGGATCTGGGTTGCACCAAGACTACTCGTTTAATTCGAGACACTGGAGGAACCTCCGGTTATCTTTATGTTTTGCATTGAGAAGGGGATATCTTCCCCATAGGCAAAGGCAGTTTTTCGCCTAATGACTTGGCGTATTATACAGATAGGAAGGGCTCAATGAAATAGGCAACCTTTGCCACAGGCCAATAGTTGAAAAGCCCATGTAAATGGAAAGGCTGTATGCACGGCTTTATTAGCGATGGATTCCTTAGATGACCTACGATATCATATTTCAAGAAAGGTTTCCACAAGTCAATTAGAGACGCGGCGCGCCAGACGCGCATACTGAGCGGCGCTGCTATGCAGTTATGGACGAATCTGACGCAACTCTTCTCGACGGGCGAGTCCATTCTTTTATGAGGCGGTGATTTTGACCGGCGTATTGAATAGCGGAGCCGTGGCCATCGAAACCCACGGCTGCAAGCTGAACCAGGCTGATAGCCAAGCCTTGGCCCGCCGGTTCGTTTCAGCGGGCTATCGAATAGTTTCGCTTGCCGACGGGCCGGATATCTACGTGCTCAACTCCTGCACGGTTACCCACGTAGCCGACGCCAAGGCGAGGCAGGCTCTCCGCGCCGCTCGCCGCAGGAACCCGGCCATGACGGTGGTGGCCACTGGCTGCTACGCTCAGAGGGCCCCGGAGCAGCTCAAGCGTATCGCCGGGGTGGACCTGGTCTTGGGCAACTTCCAAAAATCGCAGATTGTGGCGCAGGTGCAGCGTTTTCGGACCGTCAAGACAGTGTCTTGCGCTGAGGGTGTAGAGGATGCCGCTGCCCAGGAAAGCCTGGGACGAACCCGCGCTATGGTGAAGATTCAGGAGGGGTGCAACCAGGTTTGCGCCTACTGTATCGTGCCTAAGGTGAGGGGTCGGGAGCGCAGCATTCCGCCCGATGAGCTGGTTAAGGCGGTGGATCGGCGGGTGCAGGCAGGATTCAAGGAGGTGGCGCTCACGGGCACCCAGTTGGGTTCTTACGGCTTCGACCTTCCCAAGGACGGCGGGCTAAGGGACCTCGTCGCGAGGATTCTGGCGGAAACCAGCGTCGAGCGGCTGAGGGTGTCTTCTCTCCAGCCCCAGGAAATTACACCCGCTCTACTTGATCTGTGGCAGGACTCCAGGCTTTGCCCTCATTTCCACATGCCTTTACAGAGTGGCAGTGACGCTGTATTGCGCCGCATGCGACGGCGATACGCCGCCGAGGAGTACCGCCGGACGGTTTCAAGAATCTACGAGGCTATTCCCCACGCCTCTGTTACGGCGGACGTCATTGTGGGGTTTCCGGGAGAGACGGAGGAGGACCACCGGCGGAGCTTGGAATTATGCATGGGGGTGGACCTGGCCGGAATGCACGTATTCCCCTATTCGGTGCGGCCGGGCACCAGTGCGGCACACATGGGCCCGATGACGCCGCCCCGTTTGAAACAGCGACGGAAGGACGAGATGTTGGCCTTGGCGAGGGGGAAGACGGCGGATTTTAGGCGAAGGGCGTTGGGGAGTGTGCGTCCTGTTTTGTGGGAGCGGGAGGTCAGGTTGGGTGTGCTCGGCGGATTAACGGACAACTACCTGAGGGTGGAGGCTCCGTTGGCTGCGTCAATGGTGAATGAAATAAGTAGGGTGCGTCTGATGGAGGTGAGGGGAGACGTGGTGATGGCGGAAGCGATCTGAGCGCAGTGAAGACTCCTTTGTCTTGAGCCGTCGAAATTTGTTTGCGTTGGGCATACGTATTGCGGGCTCGGCATCGAAGGACGCCGAGCCCGCAATTGTAGGCTAGCCGTGATTTAGGCGGAGGTCTACAACTCAACTGGTCTCAGGAAGATCTTTCCGTTGTAGTTTTCGAGGTAGCCGGCCTTACGGTCCGTGTCATGGGAGAAGATTATCAGCCAGCCTTCTTTCTCTGCCCGTCCCAGCATTTCTCGTTTCATCTCGAGGGTCTCCTCCGGGTACTGGTCGAAGGAGGGTATTGAGGCCAGGTCCAGGTGGTGGGCCGTGGGGACGAGGTCTCCAAGGAAGGCCACGCGTTCGCCCCCGTGATTCAGGGTCACAATCTGATGTCCCCGGGCGGGCCCGTTGGTCATGGTTACGGAGAGACCTGGCATTATCTCGTGGTCGCCGTCCATGAGTTCCAACTGGTCCCACTCTGCGATTGGTTTGAAGTTGTTTTCGAAGTAAACGTTGCGAAACCTTTCGCTGGGACTACTGGCCTCTTCCCAGCATGAGCGCTGGACGAAATGGGTAGCTTTGGGGAAGGTGGGTATCAAGTCTCCGGTGCGGTCCAGCTTGGTGCATCCCCCACAGTGGTCAAAATGAAGATTGGTAAGTATTACTATGTCTACCTGATTGGGGGCCACTCCCATGCTCTTGAGGCTCTTGGTGAGTTTGCTAGGCCCCAATCCGTACTGTCCTCTCATCCCATCCATCTCCTTGGATCCCACACCGGTGTCTACAACTATGTTCTTGCCCGCTAGTTTAATGAGCAGGCAGTTGAGGCTCAGGGTCATTCGGTTCTTTCTATCGATTGTAATCCGGTTCTCCCAAACAGTCTTGGGTAGATGACCAAACATACAACCGCCATCACGTTTGATGGTTCCATCGGTAAGCAGTTTTATGGATGTTGTCATCATGGTATTTAAAGTCGACTCCTATATTTAGATGGCTTATTGGACTAAGCCGCAAAAAACTAGAGGGTTCCAGCTGACGCCGTATTTCCCCAGTCCTCGTCAAAATTCATCCTCACCTCCTAAGCAGAAATTCCAGCGTCGTGGGTAGAAAAAAGTTGCTCTAGGGCATAGGCCCGAAACGAAAAGAGTCCCACGTATTCGTTGGCTGTGTCGTTAGCAGATCGACCAGGCACCCTGTACGGAATCGGTCTGCGCTGGTAAACTACTGATACCAAGAAACATAATTCTAGTTAGTGATTTTGTCAAGTAAAAACCAAGAAAAATCTGAATTTAGTTTGAGATAATTTATGCGGATTTAGGAGGTCTTGATATGAAGATTAGCGGCTTCGATCACCTGGTTCTTCGAGTTGATGACCTGGATTCAACTCTGTCCTTCTATACTGATGCGTTGGGGTTGGAACCTCTTCGTGTTGATGAATTCCGTCGAGGCGAGGTCCCCTTTCCTTCGGTGCGAATTTCTGCAAACTCCCTGATAGACCTGGTACCCAAGGCTCGAATGCCCGGATCCAATAACGTGGACCACTTCTGTCTGGTGGTTGAGGGTGACCTGGATGGGTTGGCGTCGGAGCTTCAGGCTCGAGGGGTGGAGGTGACGGGGGAGTCGGGCCGAAGGTGGGGCGCTCACGGCTGGGGAAACTCCATCTACGTGTCAGACCCGGAAGGAAATACTATCGAACTGAAGAGCTACGCAGAGAACTAGTCTCACGCGTTCGAGGGTGGACTAGCGCAGCTTCGGGGCTACCTTATCCGCCAACAGGGTGATGGAGTTTTCGATCCGGTCGCGGGGGATTAACCCGCCGAAAGTCGCCTCGGCGATAACGGAGCTAAGCTGGAACTCCTCCTGAAGCTCCAGAAGCCGGTCTGTCACGAATTCAGGGGTGCCGTAAACTGTGTCCGTTTCCAGTATCTCCTCGAAGGTGATGCGTTTCATCCGCTCGCCGCGGTCTACCCGCTCCCTGTTCTCCTCGTCGGAGAGGCCGGGCACCGGCTCGTTTAGGGTGGAAACCACGCTCTTGAAGAAATTCAGGGTGCTTTCCTTGGGTTCTGACCGGGCCTTCTCCATGGTCTCCGCCACGTAGACGGGTATGCGAAGAGATACGTCCGGTTTGCCCGGATGCCCAGCTTCCCGCCACTCCCGTCGGTAGGTCTCCAGCCGCTCCTTGAGCAGGTCCGACCGGCCCCTGACGCCGATGAAGATGGGCATGCCCATCTTGGCGGATATGGAATAGGTTACGGCGGAGGAGGCGGCGTTACGAATGGGCGGGTGGGGATTCTGCAGGGGCTTGGGCACTACGCATACGTTCTCGTATTGGAAGAACTCGCCCTGGTGAGAGAAGCTCTCCTGGGTCCACGCTTTCCGTATCACCTCCAGCGTTTCGTAGAAGCGGGCGCGGCTTTCGGCGTAGGGGATGTTGTAGCCTACGTAGCCTCGGGGAGAGCCGCTTCGCCCGATGCCGAACTCGAACCGTCCGTTGGAGATGTGGTCCAGGGTGGCGACTTCCTCCGCAAGCCGGATGGGATTGCCGAGGGGGAGGACCTCGACGGCGGTGCCCACGCGCACATGCTGAGTGCGGTTGGCCACGGCGTTGGCTATCATGAGAGGGGACGAGAGAACGGAACGGTCCGGCGAAAAGTGGTGTTCCGCCAGCCAGATGCTGTCGAGGCCTAACCGGTCGGCCATCTCAATCTGGCTGAAGGCCTCCTCAAAGGCCTCGGCGTGGCTGGCGTCGGGGCGTAGGTAGAACTCAAAAAACAGGCCAAGCTGCACCGGCGTCCTCCTGGAGGTAGGATGGTCAACGTCTTTGGCGATTCTACCACCGCAGGCCCATTGTAGCCACCGCCGCGTGTCAGGGCTGGAGGAGCCGTCGCTCAGGCCCTATACTTTGCCGTGGAGGTTGAGAAGATGCAATTTGCCCTTTCTGAAGAACAGCGTTTGGTGGTAGCCACGGCGAAGCGGGTGGCTTTGGAGCGCCTGGAGCCGAGGGCCGCCCACTACGACGAGACGTCCACCCACCCGGTGGAGAGTTGGCGGGCCTTGTGGGAAAACGGCCTGCTGGCCATGGCCGTGCCTCGCCAATACGGGGGCTTGGGGCTGGACATGCCCACCTACGTTA
>CAYNJI010000004.1:13368-19614 GCA_964397605.1 uncultured Dehalococcoidia bacterium
GTGGAGGCGCTGGCCCAGGGCTGCACCAACACGGCCATGACAGTGCACATGCATTCCGTGGTCCAGCGTTACATAAACGCCCTTGCTTCCCCGGAGGTCAAGGCGTGGCTCTATCCGGAAGTGGTGGAGGAGGGTAGGATGTTCGGCAGCTGGGGAAGTGAGCCAGGCCGTCGAGGGGGATCCGGCGTGGTGCAGACGGTCATCGCGCCCGAGGGCGACGGCTTCGTCATCAATGGGCAGAAGCACTTCTGCACCATGGCCGGCGGGGCCTATAGATATATGGTGCATTGCAGCATGGAGGGGCTAGACGGTTCCTACGGCGTGACAATGGCCATGGTTCCCCACGACGCCAAGGGGCTGAAGATTACGGGGGAGTGGAACACCCTGGGAATGCGGGCCACGGTGAGCCCCAGTGTGTCCTTCGACGGGTGTTGGGTCCCGGCCAGGGCGGTGATGGGCCGACCGGGCCAGTCGGAAAGGGTGGGCGTTGGCCAGGGCTTCGGCTTGGGCTATGCCGCGGTGTACCTGGGAGCTGCTACGCGGGCCTTGGACTTCTTCATTGAACACAGCAAGACCAGTCGGTACACGCCGGACCCGGAGATACTATCCCACAGCCTGGTAATACAGCGGGGCGTGGCGGAGATGACGTTGGCCCTGGAGGGCGCTCGGTGGGTGTTGTATAGCAGCGCGAGCCGATGGGAAGAGGATGCAGACCCGATTAGGCGGGCCATTCTGGCGGCCAGGGCCAAGTACGTGGCCACGCAGGCGGCGCTGATGGTGACGTCGAAGACGCTGCAGCTGGCGGGTGGACGGGTGGCCCACAGGCGATATCCGCTGGAGCGTATCTATCGGGACGTGCGGACTTGCACACTGATGCCCCCCAACGCCGACCGGAGTTTGGAGATTGTGGGGCGTTCCGAGTTGGGGCTGACGGACGACCTGCTGGTTCTGCGCCACTCTTCGTAGGGGGTACATGATTGGAGAAGGGCGGGTTCGCGAACCGCCCCTACGAGAGAGGTAAGGACGTCTTGGGTTGGGTGAGAGGGCTGGTTTGAAACCAGCCCCTACGGATTGTTGCGGAGGGTGGGAGTGAGGCTATGAAAGAAGGGCGCCCCCAACGTTGGGGGCGCCCTTCTTTCATTCTGTCCGTATTCGGTTGTTGTTTGGCTAAGCCTACTGTTCAGGCCAGCCGTTGGGAATGGTGTCGGCGGCCAAAGCCGAACTAATGGATGCAGCGGCTTCGTTCGTGACCCAGCCGCTCCAGACAGCTTTGTTGCCCTTGAGCCACCAGAGAGCAGAATCGTTCACGGTGGCTTCTTCGTTTTCGCTCTGCCAAGCGGCCACGTTCTTGTAACGGTCGATGTTGAAGGTCCAGTTGCGGAACATGGACACCACTTCTGGCGCTCGCTGCAACATGTCCGGCACAACGGCTATGAGGATAGTTGCGTCCTCGTAGGCGCAGGCCTTGGTGGTAAACCAGCACTCGTCGCTGTAGGCGGGTTCCTCAAGGCGAACCAAGTCTTTCAGAAGGGGCGGGTCATTGGTGCCCCATTGGTAACCGAGCCAGGGTTCGTTCTTTTCGTAGGCGCCGTAGAGGTCGGCGCTGGCGGCGGCAGAGTCACCGGGATTAATGACGTGCACGTGGTCGTCCAGGCCGTAACCTGTTATCTGGGCGGCGTTTACTGCTTCGCAGGCCCAGCCGATGACACAGGAAACTAGACGGGCCTTGTCACCCGTTTCCGTCGTGGCGAAGAGCATCTTGTACTTGTCTTCTTTCAGGTCTTCAACGCTGTCCAGCTCCGGGTACTGCTCCTGAAGGTAAGCGGGGATGACGAAGGCGGACTGCCAGTCCTTGCCGAGGCTTTCGCCTATGGCAACCACCTGTCCCATGGATTGGGCTTCCGCCCATGCCTCGTCTTGGTTGGGGAGCCAGATCTCCATAGTTACGTGGGTGTCCCCGGCTCTGAGGCCTTGGAACAGAGGGAGAGTGGCGCCGAAGACGACTCCGGTGGGATATCCGTACCCAAGCTCCACAATGTACTGGGCAATGCGGTTCTGGACCTGTGCGCTGGTCCAGTTGAGGTCGCTGAAAATGATGGCTTCTCTGTCTTCCATCATCATCATTGCGTCCCGCTCTTCCAAAGCCTGCGCCACAATTGCGGCGACCTGCTCTTCCGTGAGGGCATCCTGTGCGCCTGCGTCCAGGACTGACTTCACGTCCTCAGCCGTGAGTGCGCCCTCAGACATACTGGCCATGGCGGCTTCTACCATGGCGCCGATCTGTTCCATGGAAACCTGCGGCGCCGGGGCAGGGGCAGGCGCTGCCGGTTGCTGTGACCGCGCCACTTCTTCGGAAACTATCTGCCGCAACTCTTCGGCGCTAACGCCGGACGGGGCCGGGGCCGGCGTTTCGTCGTCACCGCCACAGGCGCCGACGGCGACGGCGAAAATGGCCACCAGCACGCCTACTAGAATGAGATATCTCGTAAATCTTGTACCTAACATGTATCCTCCTATCGTATTTGGGGTTACACAGACGCGTTATGCGTCCGTCAAAGCTTCCTGGTATGTCCGGGGCTATCCAACGCTCATAAGTCTCTGTTGTTTCTGGGCGAGGGATTGGGTAAGTCGGTCTATGATGATGGCGAGGAAGACGATTGCGAGACCGGCAATTAAGCCATTGCCGGACTGGTTTTTCTGCAAGGCTCGCAGCACGTTATCTCCCAAGCCGCCGGCCGCAACCATACTGGCAATAGTTACCATGGCCAGGGCCATCATGGTCGTCTGGTTAATGCCGGCCATTATGGTTGGCAAGGCCATGGGTATCTGAACCTTGGTCAGCATCTGTAGGGGGGTTGTCCCGAAGGAGCGCGCAGCCTCCATGGTTTCACCTGAGACTTGCCGAATGCCGAGGTTGGTCAGTCGGATAACCGGCGGGGTCGCGTAGATTATGGTTGCGAAGATTCCGGCGGGTTTGCCCAGCCCAAAGAATAAGATTCCCGGGAGAAGATAGACAAAGCTGGGCATGGTCTGCATGCCGTCCAGGATGGGTCGCATGATAGAGTCGGCCAGGCGGCTGCGGGCTCCGAGGACGCCTAGGGGAAGGCCTATGGAGATGGAGATGATTACGGCCACCACCATCAGGGCAATGGTGTCGATGGTGTTTTCCCATAGGCCCATGAATCCCATATAGAGAAGGGCAACGGAAGTGAATGCGAGGAAGGCCCATCGTCCTACGATAAAGGAAAGGAGGCCAAGGCCCAGAATCACTACAGGCCAGGGGATCCATTTCAGTGCCTTTTCTATATAAAGCAGCGCATAGTCGACGGCGGTGCTGAGGCTGTCGAACAGCCAACTGGCTTCTACGGTTATCCAGTCTACGGCATCGTCTATGGCTGTGCCAGTTATCTGTCGCACCGTCTTCTTGAGGGTTATGGAATAGTCACCGGTGCTTTCGACGGTGGAGACGGTGGTTGGGAATTCCATGTTCGGCCCCCACGAAATGAGGCTTACAACCAGGAGCGCGAGGACTGTCGCCATGCCGATGAACCATCGTTTATAGCGAACGACGACGCTGGTCGCGACTCCTAGTGAAGCGGGCCCTCTTCCGGGTCGTGTGGTTCCCAATCCTGCCACGTTAGCTCTCCTCTTCCGTCGTGTCGGCGATGCCTGCCAGCAGAGCGCCCCGATGCACTTCGCCCAACAGTCGCCCCTCTGGACCGACGACGGCGATGGGGTAGTGGGTTTGGGCGGCGAGGGGGATGACTTCTTCTATATAGTCGTCGGGGCCTGTTGTCATCACTTCGTCCAATTCTACGTCTTCCAGCCGCTCTACCTTCTGGCGAACAAGGGCGGCGGCCCGGTCTTCGGTGAGAATGCCTTTGACGGCCCGCTCTCTGCTCAGGAGGAAAACGTGGTCCATGTCGTTGGAGCGCATGACGTGGAGGGCGGCGCGGGGACCTTGCCACTGGTAGACCACGGCGTCGGGCTGCTGCATGACGGCGTTAACCTGGATGACCTTAGCTCTAGAAACGTCCTGAACGAACTCGGCCACGTAGTCGTCGGCGGGCAGGGTGACGATCTCTTCCGGTGTGCCGTTCTGGACTATCTCTCCGTCCCGCATGATGGCAATGCGGTCTCCGACTTTGAGGGCTTCGTTCAGGTCGTGGGTGATGAAGACGATGGTCTTGTTGAGTTGGGATTCCAGGGCGATTAGTTCGTCCTGCATTTCGCGGCGAATGAGGGGGTCAAGGCCGCTGAAGGGCTCGTCCATGAGCAGGATTTCCGGGTCGACAGCCAGGGCCCGAGCGAGGCCGACCCGCTGCTGCATTCCGCCGCTCATCTCCCTCGGAAGGTAGTTCTCCCAACCTTTGAGACCTACGGTTTCGATGACCTTGGAGGCGAGTTCATATCGTTCCTCCTTCTCCATGCCCCGCACCTCTAGCCCGTAGGCCACGTTGTCCATGACACGGCGGTGGGGCAGCAGGCCGTAGTGCTGGAACACCATTGCTATTTTCTCACGGCGGAAGTTGATTAGCTGCTCTTGGGAGTAGTCCAGAACGTTCTCACCGTCGAAGTAGACCTGGCCGCTGGTGGGCTGGATGAGGCGGGTGAGACATCGTACCAGGGTGGACTTGCCGCTGCCGGAGAGCCCCATTACCACGAAGACTTGGCCTTCTTGAACCTGGAGGTTAACGTCCTTGAGAGCCACGACGCAACCGGTGGCTTCCTGGATTTCGGTTCGGCTCTTGTCTTGCCACTCCGGCTGGAGAATGCGGTGGGGATTATTGCCAAAAACGTGCCAAAGCTCTTTGACGTTTATTTTTGCGTTGTTGTTCTGCATTAGCTATCCGACTATGTGTGGCGCGGAGCTACGCGGGAGCTTAGGATTGTTGACCAAAGGGGTTTGGTGTTTCGAGGGCAATCCTCCCGAACTGTCGAGGGGCGGATGCCTAAGACGGAAAGCCTAATGGCGGCGTTGGTTGAACGAGAGGTACCCTGGGGCCAACAATCTGAGTCCTTTTATAACAGCGTTGTTGGTTGCAGTCAACCCAAAGCAGCCAATGGCGAACGTGCGCACTCGTTGGGATGAGGAATTAAAGCGGGGAGAATCGAGGGTGGAAAGGAGTTCAGAATAACGGCAGGAAGGGCTGGTGGTTCCCGAAGCGCCCCTACGTGACTAGGCGATAATTTCAGGGGTGAGAACAGGTAATGGGAAGTTCTATGTTAGACTCTGGAGCAGTACAATCTGAAATTTCTTCAATGGAAAGGGGATTGCGCGAATGAAAAGCACCATAGAATTCAGTCCTTCCTACACCATGCTGACCCTAGAACTCGCTGCGGGGGAGAGCTTCAAGGCTGAACCGGGGGCGATGGTTGCGCAACAAGGGGTGGAGATGCAGACTGGCATGGGCGGCGGTGGGTTGTTTGGCGGACTAAAAAGGATGATGGGCGGAGAGTCCTTTTTCGTCAACACTTTCACCGCCGGAAGCATGGGCGGATGGGTCAGCATATCCCCGCCTATTCCGGGAGATATTCACTCCAGGGACTTACAGCCGGGAGAGAACCTTTTTCTCCAGGGAAGTTCTTTTCTCGCCTGCACCGAGAATGTGGAGACGGATACGCAGTTTCAGGGGTTGAAGGGGGTGTTCAGCGGGGAGAGCATTTTCTTCCTGCGGGCTTTCGCTCAGGGAGCGGGTGGCACCGTTTTCTTCGATTCCTACGGGGCAATAAAGCGGTTGGACCTGGACAGTGGCGAGGAGTTGGTGGTGGATACGGGCCACGTGGTGGCCTTCACGGACGGCGTGGAGTATTCCATTGGTAAAGTGGGGGGCTTTCGCTCCCTGATAGCGGGCGGGGAAGGGCTGGTGATGAAGTTCAAGGGTCGCGGTCAGGTGTGGATTCAGAGCAGGAACATGTTGGGCCTGGCTGAGAGGCTGATCCCGTTCTTGCCGAAGAAGGGGTAGGACGGGGGCGAGCTAAGACTTAAGGTTTCGCTGAAAGGCTGGCAAGCGCCGTCGGGAACTCCGCCTCACTGAATACGAGGCGGAAGGTGCCCTTCGCTGGGCCGTTCCGGACCGTCATCGTTCCGCAATTGAACGCGTTCTCGAGGGTTTCCAATACGCGCTGCTTGTAGGCAGTGTCCAGGTTGTCCCGAAGGTGCTCGCCCTTGGTTTCGAAGACCAGCACTTGAGATTTGCCGGCCGACTCGCTACTCATGGCCACGAAGTCTGGCCAGATCCTGTT
>CAYNJI010000004.1:19624-20713 GCA_964397605.1 uncultured Dehalococcoidia bacterium
CGGAGCGAGTGGAATGGTGGACGGTCTATCAATATAACGCGCTCGCCGGAGACTCTGGGTTGAGCCGGGCGGCTCCCTGTACTTGCAGAGGCGCAAGCTGGCCTGGGAGCCGCAGATTCATGGTGGCAAGAAGACGCGGGTGGTCTTCTACGATGCTAGCGACGGGGAAGGTGGGGCGATTGAGTCGCTGCATGCAAATCGACTTGCGCGATGATTCGGATGGGTCGGAAGAATGAAGGGATTACTGGGTTGGAGCGGCTTATCGGCCAGAGCTCATGCGGTACTTGAATTTGTAACTAGCCATTTGGTCTTGTTCAAGGTCATGGAGGATCTCGCCAATGTCATTCAGAATCATCTCGGCTGCATCAACAAAGTGAGCGTACTTGCCAGATCTGAATGGACTTCCTTGTTGTGGATAAAACAACATGTCGTGTGCAAGCCGTGGGGTCTGACCAATGACGACAGAAGGCTCCCAATTGTGTTCTTCAGTAACTGTCTTTGCCCAGCTCTGCTTGGTCGGATGTGCAAAATTATTCCTTATCTCATTCAAAAAAGCAGGCATTTCTTGGTTTATGGCCTGTTTGTAATGCTCACACAATTTCCTAATCGACCTGTAGTGGCTTAGATAGACCTCCGCAGTTTTCCTGATTACGTCGTGCACCCGTTCGGCCAGTGTCTTTACGTGTATGGGAAACGAGAGAAAATGATATGCAAATAGCCGCCCCGCCAGATCATCCCGCGTTTGTCTGTTGAGGGTGGCGGTTAGACTGACTGCTACTGTTCGTACGATATCCGATTGCATTGTCATTTCATTGCAAGATCCTAGGGGCTTGTGCCATTCCCTGCTGAGCTGTTGTCTTGGAGTTTCGTTGACCTCAAACGCCGGTAGCGCTTCTGGGCTGACAACAAGCAGACGATTTCTGGATTCATACTCTCGGTAGGGCTTCTACGATACTAACAAAACCCGGGTCCAGCTCTCTAAGGGCTTCTTTGGCGTCTGTCCAGCGGTGGGTTACGAAATCATTAATGGTAGCCATTGGAGCACTTTGCTGCCCATCACGCATCGTTGGAGTTCCGCGGTTGTGGGGG
>CAYNJI010000005.1:0-11078 GCA_964397605.1 uncultured Dehalococcoidia bacterium
CACGTCCTCCGAGGTCTTCGACGCCGCCATCGCCATCGTCGGCGATAAGATCGCCGCTATCGGCCCCGAACATCTCCTTCCCCCCGCCGACCGATATATTGACGCCTCGGGCAAGTACGTCCTCCCCGGGCTAATCGACGCCCACGTGCACCTGGACAGGGTAGACACCTACGAGCTCGGCTCCATTGCCGCCGCCCACTCGGGCATAACCACCCTGATCCCCTTCGGCACCTACGACGACGCCTCGGAGCAGTCCCTACCGGACGCCATCAACAACCACCGGGAGACGATAGACAGCACGGCGGTGCTCGACTTCGCCTTCCACTTCATTCTCAAGAACCGGCCCTACGTGCTCAAGGGTCTGCCGCAGGCGCTGGAGATGGGCGTCACCTCCTACAAGATGTTCATGACCTACAAGAAGGGCCTCACCAGCATGTGCGACGACGATTACATCTGCGAGGCCATGTCCATGGTGTCCAAGGGCGGCGGCGTGATGCAGCTGCACTGCGAAAGCGGCAACATCATCGATTACCTGGAGGACAAGCTTATCGCCGACGGCTGCGTCCACCCCACGGACTTCCCATCCGCTTGTCCCGACTGGGCGGAGGAAGAGGCCATCAACCGAGCCGTCAAGATGGGCGCCGTCACGGACTGCCCCATCTACGTCGTGCACCTCAGCAGCCAGGTGGGTTTGGAGCGAATCAAGCTCGCCCAGGCCCAGGGTCAGCGGGTATGGACGGAGACCTGCCCACAGTATCTGCTGCTCTCCGACGAAGAGATGGCCCGCGTCGGCCCGCTGGCGAAGATAGGGCCGCCCCTCCGACCGAAGGACGGGCCCGACCAGCCCGCCATGTGGAAGGGCTTGGAGTTGGGATACATCTCGACCATCGGCAGCGACCATTCGCCAAGCACGCCGGGGTCCAAACCGCCGGGCTGGAACAACATATTCATCGGGCCCGACGGAACGCCCATCCCCTTCGGTTCGCCGGGGGTAGAGACGGCGGCTCCGCTGGCCTACAGCGAAGGCGTGGTCAAGCGGGGGCTCCCCATCACCTGGCTCGCCCGCTGCATGTCGGAGAACCCGGCGCGCATCTTCGGCCTCTACCCTCGTAAGGGATCGCTGCAGGTGGGCACCGACGCCGACATGACTATCATCGACCCGCAGGACAGCATGATAGTCCGCGCCAAGGACCACCACGGCAACACGGGCTACAGCCTCTTTGAGGGGTGGGAGTTGAACGGGAAGCCGTGGATGAGCCTGGTGCGGGGACAGGTGCTGCTGAACCGGGGCAGGCTGGAGCAGAAGCCCGGCTTCGGCAACTTCCTGGAGTGCGGCGGCCCACGGGCTCCCCTGGGCGGCCCGGTGCACTGACCGACGGACCCATTCGACAACACTTTCAAGCATTGCACAGGAGGAAGAAATGTCTGACCTTAGCTTCAACGACGTGGCGTCCCTCGCCAAGGCCGCCGGTGTTAAGTTGGACCAGGACGACCTGGTGGAAGTCACCCATCGGCTGAACGTCACCATAGAGGGGGTGGAGCAGTTCTCGCATCCCGAGCTCCACACCATCGAGGCGGTTCCGTTTCACCCATTGGACGAACCCGCCGAGGGGTAGGTAGGACTCGTCGGGGGAGAGCAAGGGCAGGCTTGAAGCCTACCCCGATGGAAGACGGGAGGGCGGCAGCTCGACGAGAGAGAGCGCCCACAAGGGACAGCCCCTACGGGAGTAACGGGGGCTAGGCAAAGCAGAATTAGGAGGTTTTAGCCATGAAGGACAATCTCGTAGTTACGCATTCGGCGTCGGAGATGGCGGCACTGATCGCCGCAAAAGAGGTCTCCCCCGTGGAGATTGTCTCCGCATACCTGGACCGCATCCACCGCCTCGATTCCCGGCTCTATTCATACATCACCCTTTGCGAGGAGGAGGCGCTGGCAGACGCTCGCCGTCTTGAGGCTTCTGCTATGCGGGGCGAGATCGTCGGCCCTCTCCACGGGCTACCCTTGGCGGTCAAAGACCAATTCCACACCAAGGGCGTCCTGACCACCGGCGGGTCCACCATAATGAAGGACCACGTATCGGAGGAAGACGCGACGGTAATAGCCCGGGCCAAGAGCGCCGGGGCCATTCTGCTGGGTAAACTGAACATGACGGAGTTCGCCGCCGGCATGGGCGACCGGTACAAGCACCGGGGAATAGTGCGAAACCCGTGGAACCTTCGGCGAGACGCAGGCGGGTCCAGCAGCGGTTCCGGCGCCGCCATTGCGGCCTCCCTTTGCGCCATCTCGTTGGGCGAAGACACCGGCGGCTCCATTCGCGGCCCCTCATCCCTAAACGGAATCGTCGGCATCCGGCCCACCTGGGGACTGGTGAGCCGTTACGGCATCATTCCCTTCTCCTGGTCTCTCGACACCGGCGGACCCATGACCCGCACGGTGGAAGACGCCGCCCTGGTGCTAGGGGCCATTGCGGGCTTCGACCCCAAAGACCCGCTGACCTCCCGGCGGCCCGTTCCCAACTACCTTGAGCATACGGACAGCGGGCTGAAGGGCCTGCGCATCGGAATTCTGACGGAGCTGACCGATTCGGACTACGTCAAGCCTGAGGTCCTGCAGGCGGCTGAGGCGGCGGCATCCGTCTTGCGAAGCCTGGGGGCCGACGTGGAAGAAGTCTCGCTGCCCCTTTTGGAGCACATGGGGGCCGTAGGGGCCATCCTGGCAGAGAGCGATGGCGCAACTTTCCACCGGCCGTGGCTGTCCCAACGCCCGCAGGACTACGGCCCGACTATTCGCCGCCGCATTCTGGCTGCCAGCTTGCTGCCGAGCCAGGTGGTGCATAAGGCCGCCCGCATGAGGGCCCTCTTCCGCCGCGAGTGGCTGGGCCTGTTTGAGAAATACGACGTCCTGGTGTGCCCCACCTCTCCCAGCGTGGCCGGCGAGATCAGCTACGTGGGAGACGTGGACTCCAGGGAGAAGGCGGCGCGACTGTTCGGAAATCGCAAGTCAGCCACCTTCCCAGCGGCCCTGGCGGGCACGCCGGCCATGTCGGTTCCCTGCGGCTTCAGCGGAGACGGCATGCCCATCGGACTGCAGGTCATGGCCGGCCACTTCCAGGAAGCGACCATAGTCCGGGTGGGCCGTGAATACCAGCGGCAAACCCAGTGGCACAGGAGAAGGCCGCAAGAAGAGCAGGGCGGCTAGAGAGCCGTGGTTGATACAAGATATCAGCCTTGATAAACTTAGGTCATTATGGTAATACTTGAGACCGATTTAGAAGCATTGAGGAGGACGTCATGGACTCCGGCGATCTTGCTTGGATTTTAACAGCGACAGTGCTCGTTTTGTTCATGACTCTCCCTGGCCTAGCCATGTATTATTCCGGCCAGGTCCGCTCCCAATCCGCCCTGTCCATGATGCTGCAATGTTTCTCGATTGCGGCTTTGGCCAGCCTCATCTGGCTCGTCATCGGCTTCAGCCTCTCCTTTGGAGAGACCTCGGGCGGTATTATCGGCAGCCTGAAGCACGTCTTCTTCGCCGACATATCGGCAGACGGCGGAGCACCTTTAATACTATTCGCGCTGTTCCAAATGACCTTCGCCATCATCACGCCTGCGCTCATTGCGGGGGCCTATGCAGAACGCATCAAGTTCCCGTCGATGCTCCTATTCAGCGGCTTGTGGGTTTTGCTAGTTTACTCCCCCATCTGCCACTGGGTATGGGGAGGCGGCTGGCTGAGCGACATGAGCGTCATGGACTATGCCGGCGGCCTCGTGGTCCTCACCGCCGCTGGTACTTCGGCGCTCGTCGCGGCTTTGTTCCTGGGCAAACGCAGAGGCTTCCCCACCCAGATTAGGCCACCTCACAGTCCGGGCCTCGTAGCCGCCGGCGCGGCCATCCTTTGGGTGGGCTGGCTCGGCTTAACCGGAGGCCGGACCTACGCTGCAGACGCTTCAGCGGGATTTGCCATAGCCGCCACTCACTTCTCTGCTGCTGCTGCGGCCCTCGTCTGGGTGTTCCTGGCGCATTTCGGGCGTCGCCAGTTCTCTCTGGTGAGCGCCGCGACCGGCGCCGTTGCCGGCCTCGCTGCGGCAACCCCAGCCGCCGGCTTCGTAGGCCCCGTCGGGGGACTTGTCATAGGCATCGTCGCCGGAATCTTCTGCTACTCCGCCGTGGGCTTTGTGAAGAGGAAGCTGAATACGGACGATGCTCTTAACGTCTTCGCCGTTTTCGGCGTGGGCGGCATTATCGGCACCCTTCTCGTCGCTGTCTTCGCCCTCGACTCTCTGGGCGGTTTCGGATTCACCGATGCGAATCGCAGCTTCGGTCCCCAATTGGGCGTACAGGTCGTGGGTGTACTAGCTGTCATGGGCTGGTCCGGCCTGGCCACTGCCGGCATCCTGTTTGTCACCTCCAAGATTACCGGCGGACTGAGAATAGACGAAGAGGACGAGCTCCTCGGCTTGGACCTGTCCGCTCAAGGCGAACAAGCCTACGATCTATAGAGTAAGCGACTGCACGATATGAAACTGCCAACGGCAACGATCTCAGCCCGCCGGCCGACGCGGGCGCGCGACTCCCTGGCTCATTTGGGAGTTCCCATCCTCACTGACCTGGAGGCTGCGTAAGCTGTTTCATTCTGGGACAGCAAGCCGTTTAAACATTCCCCCAAAAGATGGTAACATTTGCTTTATACATGCGTTCTTTCGACCGCAAACAACCAATGCGTCCCTTATACAAAAATCCGAGGCGGCAGGTAGTGAAGCCGCCGAACGCCACAACTTAGGAGGTAGACTCAATGGCAGTTAACAGCGACCGCCAGAACGGTACTCTAATAGCTCGTGCCGATGGCCGTATTGATGGCGCCAACGCCCGGGAGTTTCAGGTGGCCTTAGAGTCCGCCATAGACCCCACCGATAGCAACGTCATCCTGGACCTGGAGAACTTGTCGTACATCAGCAGCGCCGGTCTCCGGGTAATTCTCATGACCGCCAAGAGCCTCCAGCGGCAGGAAGCCAAGTTCGCCATCTGCTCCCTTTCACCCTCCATCAAAGAAGTCTTCCAGATTAGCGGATTCGACAGGATCATCCCCATTCACCCGTCTCTGGACGACGCTCTCTCTGCCCTAAAGCAATAGGGCAATCCCACCGCTCCAACCCCGGGGCCGACCCGGAGCCGAAACGCCCAAATCTACGCATAGCAGCTTCTGAGGAGAGGATTGGTGAGCGAAAAATCATTTAAGATCCTGGTAGTAGACGATGAAGTAGACCTGGAACCCCTGGTCCTTCAGCGGATGCGCCGGCAGATTAGGTCCGGTACTTACAGCTTTGTCTTTGCCCACAACGGCATCGAGGCCCTGGAGGTGCTCACCCGAGACAAAGAAATAGACATGGTGCTCTCAGACATCAACATGCCCCAGATGGACGGTCTGGCGTTGTTGCAACAGATACCCAAGGTGGACCCCAACCTCCGCGCCGTCATCATCTCCGCCTATGGAGACATGAAGAACATTCGCACCGCCATGAACCGCGGCGCCTTTGATTTCGTAACCAAACCCCTGGATTTCAAAGACCTGCAGGTCACCATAGAACGCACCCTCCATCACCTGGCTGAATGGAAAGAAGCCCTGCAGTCCCGTGACAAGCTGGTGGCCCTTCAGAACGAGTTGGACGTGGCCAGCCAGATGCAGCGGTCCATTCTTCCCACCAGGTTCCCCTCCGGAGACAACTACGAGATATACGGGGACATGGAGGCCGCCCGCAACGTGGGCGGGGATTTCTTCGACGTGCTAAACCTCCAAGACCAAAAGGTTGGCCTTGCCGTCGCAGACGTCTCAGACAAGGGGGTCCCCGCCGCCCTCTTCATGATGTCCAGCCGCACCCTGCTCAAAGGCTCCGCCATCGGCTATATGGATGACGTCGCGGGCCTGATGACAGAGCTCAACAACCTCCTCGTGGAGGACAATGAAGCCTCCATGTTCGTCACCCTCTTCTACGGGGTCTTCAACCCGCATACGGGGCAGTTCATCTACTCCAACGGAGGCCATAACTCCCCCGTCATCTACCACGCCGACGGCACAACTACCATGCTGCCTCTAACCAGCGGCATCGCCCTAGCGGTGGTGCCGGACCTGGAATTTGAAATGAATACGGTGACCCTCGCCCCGGGAGACACTCTTGTGCTCTATACCGACGGAGTGACCGAGGCCATGAACGGCAATAAGGAGGAGTTTGAAACATCCCGCCTCCTGAAGATCTTCGAGGGCAACCCGCCCATCAACGCCCAGCATGCCAACGAGGCTGTCTTCCAAGCCGTGCGCGACTTCGTCGGGGATACCCCCCAATCCGACGATATCACCTGCCTGAGTCTCCACTACGCGGGCCCAACTCCGTGAGCGCCAAAGTAACCATAAATATCGAACCGGACAATTTCGACCTCGACGCCATCTTCACAGAGGTAGAAACCTTGGCCGAGCGGGAGGAATGGGCAGCCGACCTAACCTTCCGCGTGAACCTCGCCCTGGAAGAGCTAACCCTCAACACAATGACCCACGGCCGCCACGACAAACTAGAAGCCATTGAAGTAATACTCGACTCCAAGGAAGACGTGTTGACCATTGGAATTACAGACAACGGCCTTCCCTTCAATCCTTTGGAGGACACCCAAGACCCCTTGGTAGACGAGTCATTGCAAGACCGCCAGGTTGGCGGACTGGGCGTCTACCTGGTACACACTCTCATGGACGAAATGCAATACAAGCGGGCAGAGGGCAGAAACTACCTGACCTTGAAAGCCCGTAGAGTGGAATGAAGCCAAAATCGCAGTTCCCTTTTCCAAGCATCAGCCCCCTGAGCCTCAGCATAGGACTTCTTCTGATTCTCGCCGCGGCTCTCGGCGGCTGCTCCAGCGCTAGCGATACCGACACGGCCACGCCGATCCCCACCGAACCGCCATTGGAGACGGTCACGCCCGTCCCCAATACGACCACCGGTGTCTACGACGACCGGATAGTCTTCGGCCAGTCCGCCGCCCTGGACGGCCCCGCCCAAGAGTTGGGCCGAAACATGCGCCGCGGCATCAAAGCAGCCTTCTTGGAGCAGAACCAGCAGGGCGGCGTTCATGGCCGCCAACTGGACCTCGTGTCACTGGATGACAGATACGAGCCGGAGCTCGCCGTTACCAACACTTTGCGTCTGATCCAGGTGGAGGAGGTCTTCGCCCTCATCGGCGCCGTCGGCACCCCCACCTCCCGCTCCGCCACTCCGGTAGCCGCCGAAGCCAACGTGCCCTACGTTGCGCCCTTCACCGGCGCCGCCTTTCTTCGCGACCCCATTTGGAAAAACATTCTCAACCTCCGCGCCTCCTACTACCAGGAAACGGAGGAGATGGTAGCCCGGATGACCACGGACCTGGGAATCGAGAGAATAGCCGTCATGTACCAGGACGACTCCTTCGGCCAGGCGGGCTACCAAGGGGCGCTGCTGGCCCTGGACCGGCGCGGGATGAAACCCGCGGCCGTGGGACTATATCCCCGGAACACACTGGCCGTAAAAACCGCCCTTCTCGACCTACGTCAGGCCAACCCGGAGGGCATTATCATCATTGGCGCGTATCAGCCCGTGGGCACCTTCATCGCCTGGGCCAAGTACCTAGGTCTGAATGACGTGGTGTTCATGACCGTCTCCTTTGTCGGCAGCAACGCCCTGGCGGAGCAGCTAGGCCCCTTCGGCCATGGCGTCTTCGTAACTCAGGTAGTCCCCTTCCCCACCGACAGGTCCGTTCCCATCGTCAACTCTTACCTCAAGGCCCTCTCCGACTACGACCCCGCCGCCGTTCCGGGCTTCGTCTCCCTGGAGGGATACATAGCCGGTCGGCTCGCCATCGCCGCCTTGGAGCGATGCGGCCAGCAGGTCAACCGGGACTGCTTCCTGGACATATTGAACCACTCGGAACCCATTGAGATAGACGAGTTCCAACTGCAATACGGTCCTAACGACAACCAGGGCTCGGATAAGGTATTCTTAACCGTATTAGGCCCCTTAGGGACTTTCCATCCCGCCAACAGCCTCAAGGACGTTCCGCAATGAGAGAACGCTTACGACAAATACTGAGAATGCGCTCTCGCATATCCACCCAGATCTACCTGGGCATCGGCGGCGCGGTGGCACTTACCGTGGCGGCCAGCCTGGTGGGGTGGTTCTCTTTCAACCGGGTGGGGGATGCACAAAGGGTCGTCAACGAAGGCAGCGTGCCGGAGCTAACCGCTTCCTTTGGCGTTGCCCAGTTCAGCGGAAACCTGGTAGCTGCGGCGCCGCGGCTCATCTCCGCCACCACCCAGGAAGAGTTCGAGCAGGTGTCCGCCAGCATCAATAAAGACCAAGAGTCCTTCGAGCTGCAGTTGGCCATCCTCGAGCAGCGGGGAACCGAAGCCGAACGGTTCCAGCGGATACGCACCCACGCAGACACACTGACCTTTAACATCGAGGCCATCGAAGACGAGATGTCTAACTACTTCGTGCTGGTGGAAAGCAGGGAGCTTCTCAGGGAAGAGCTAGTCATCCTCCGCAGCAACTTGGAAAACGAGCTTATCCCCGCCATTGACGACCAGCTCTTCTACACCATCACGGGCTACCGGGTCCTAGGGGAGCCTCCGGACGCGACGGAAATCCATTTCACCGAGACAGAATTCTCGAACTACCGGTACCTCTCGGAGCTTCTTTCGGACACCAACATAGCCACGGAGCTTTTGGCCAACGCCTTTACCATATCGGACCCCTCTCTGCTGGAGCCTCTCAGGGAACGGTTCGAAGCCGTGGCCAACCGCATTCAACGCAATCTGGCTCCCCTGGAGAACACCTCATACCACGCCGAACTACAGCCCATCTTCTCCCGACTCTTCGAGATTGGTGAGGGAAGGATGAGCGGGTTCAACGTGCTGGAGCAGGAACTCCGCCTGTTACAACGTCAGAACTCCCTCACAGCCCTCAACCGAGACATTGCCATAGACCTGGTACAGGAGGTGGACGGGCTGGTAGCCGCCTCACAGGAAAGTTCTCAGATCGCCACGGGCGCATCTTCCCAAGCCATCCTGACCGGCCGCTCCCTGCTCCTCACCATTAGCGCCATAAGCGTCGGCGGCGCCCTGCTCATCGCCTGGCTCTTCGTCGGCCGCGTACTGCTGCGCCGCCTCCGGCAGCTCTCCGAAAGGATGGTGCACATGGCTAGCGGGGACCTGGAATCCACGGTGGAAATAGACGGCAAGGACGAAATTGCAGAGATGGCCTCAGCCCTGGAAGTGTTCCGTCGCCACGCTCTGGAGGTGCAGCGGCTAAACCTGGTGGAGAAGCTAGCAGAAGAGTTGCAGGGCAAGAACGAACAGCTAGAGGTCGTGTTGGACGACCTGCAAAGGGCCCAAAACCAGATAGTTATGCGGGAGAAGCTGGCGGCCCTGGGTGAGCTAACCGCCGGCGTGGCTCACGAGATTCGCAATCCCTTGAACTTCGTCAAGAACTTCGCGGAGGCTTCAGAAGAGCTGCTGGAGGAGCTTACGGAAACACTGGACGAGAGCGAGGAGGGCAAGCTGGACAAGAAGCAGATGTCCTTGATTCAGGAGATTTCTGAAGACCTGAACAGCAACTTGGGACGCATCCGGAACCACGGCAACCGCGCCAACCGAATTGTGGAGAGTATGCTCTCCATGGGCCGGGGGACGACGGACCGTCAGATGGCCAACATCAACGACCTGGTGGAAGAGCACACCCGCTTGGCCTATCACAGCGCGCGGGCCACGGACCCCAACTTCCAGCTGGACCTGCAGCAGGAGCTGGACCCCAACATGGGACAGGTGGAGGTGGTGCCCCAGGACCTGGGCCGGGTCTTCCTCAACATGGTCCACAACGCCTGCTACGCCACAGACCAGAGGCGCCGCAAACTTGAAGAGGAGGGGAGTTCCGAGCGGTATTTTCCCACGGTGCTCGTCACCAGCCTCCGCAAGGAAGAGACGGCGGTGGTGACCATCAGGGACAACGGCACCGGCATGCCCCAAGAGGTAATCGAGAAGATATTCAATCCCTTCTTCACCACCAAGCCCACTGACCAGGGCACAGGCTTGGGCTTGGCCATCTCTAACGACATTATTCGCAGCCACGGCGGTTCCATTCGGGTAGAGTCGGAAGACGGCGAGTACACCCTAATGACCGTGGAGCTGCCCCTGGTGACGCCCATAGGCGCCATTGAAGAAGTGGCGCAAACGGAAGCCGACTTCTAACACCCTTCTTATGGCAATGGGACCAACCAAAGTTTATAATTTCATACCCTGACGAACTCAATTCATGGGGCCAACGCCCCAACGCGCATGGACGGTGAAGCGAACGAGTGGACTTTAAGAGTTACGAGATACACCCCGACTTCTACGACGAAATGTTTCTCTCGGAGGAGACTCCCAGAGAGCACTACCGTCAGCTTTACGAGACCCTTCAGGAGTTCTCCGCCGAGCAGATGGTCAGCATTCAGGAGCAGGTGACCCGCTCTTTCTACAACGAGGGCATCTCATTCACCGTCTACGGGGACGACGAGGGTACTGAGCGCATCATTCCCATCGACTGTGTGCCACGGGTAATATCAAGCGAAGACTGGAACTTCCTTGAGGCAGGGCTTAAGCAGAGGCTGAAGGCCCTCAACAGCTTCCTTGAGGACGTGTATAACGACGGCCACATAATAGAAGACGGCGTGATTCCGGTGGACGTGGTCATGGAGTGTCCCCAATACCGCACCGAGATGCGTGGCTTCTCCCCGCCCCACGGAACGTGGGTGGCCATCTGCGGCACCGATCTGGTGCGCACCAACGACGGCTTTCGTGTGCTGGAAGACAACCTACGCGTCCCCTCCGGCGTGTCCTACATGGTCGCGAACCGCAAGGCCATCAAGGCCACCATGCGCCGCCTCTACCGCAGTTCCCGGGTCCAGGAAGTGGAGCACTACGGCCGTATCTTGCAGCAAACCCTTCGGGAGTTGGCACCCGCCGGCCGCTCCGAGCCCACCATGGCCCTCTTGACTCCCGGAGTCTTCAACTCCGCCTTCTACG
>CAYNJI010000005.1:11088-14784 GCA_964397605.1 uncultured Dehalococcoidia bacterium
CATGTTCCTGGCCAGGGAGATCGGAGCAGAGCTGGTGGAGGGTCAGGACCTGGTGGTAAACGACGGCTTCGTATATATGCGCACCACCAAGGGCCCCCGCCGCGTCGACGTGATCTACCGGCGGGTGGACGACGACTTCATCGACCCTCTGGTCTTCCGTCCCGACTCACTCCTGGGGGTACCCGGCCTACTTCACGCCTACCAGCAGGGGAACGTTTCCCTGGCCAACTCCCCGGGCACCGGCGTGGCCGACGACAAGAGCGTTTACGCCTACGTGCCGGACATGATCCGGTACTATCTGAGCGAGGAACCTATCCTCTCCAACGTGGAAACCTTCCTGTGCCGACGCCCGGAAGACCTGGAGTATACCCTGGACAATCTGGAGAACCTGGTGGTCAAGCGGGTAGGCGAATCGGGCGGCTACGGCATGCTCATTGGCCCTCACTCAACGCCCCAAGAGCGGGATGAATACGCCGATCAGGTTCGGGCCAACCCGGCGGACTTCATCTCCCAGCCGGTACTGGACCTGTCGCGGTCACCTTGCCTGGTAGACGAGACCTTCGAACCCCGGCACGTGGACCTGCGGCCCTTTATTCTTCACGGACAAGAAACACGCATTGTACCCGGAGCCTTTTGCCGCGTAGCCCTCAAGCGGGGCAGCCTGGTGGTGAATTCCAGCCAGGGCGGCGGCGGCAAGGACCTGTGGGTACTGAGAGGCTGAATTGATGCTAGCACGCAGCGCCCAAGGCCTGTATTGGATGGGCCGATACCTGGAGCGGACGGAGCACTTCTGCCGTCTGCTGCGCTCCCAAACCGCCGCCCTGGTGGACCGGCCTATCCAGGAGATTCACTCCGGCTGGGACCGCATCTACAGCAGTATGAACCGCGAGCCTCCGTTGGGCGGGTTGGAGCTGATTGAGAGCGATGAATTCACCCTCGCCGACTCCTATACCCTGACCGACGACCTGACTTTCGAGCGCACTAACCCGGATTCGGTGTGGAGCTGTCTCGCCTACGGTCGGGAGAACGCGCGGCAGATGCGCCACTGCATCAGCGGCGAAATGTGGACCCATCTCAACCTGGCCTATCTGCGTATTCAGAAGATGGACATCCTCGAGATATGGCGCTCCTCTCCCGAGACCTTCTTTTCCGAGACGGCAGCGGATATGGACACCTTCGTCGGCGTGGCCACGGCCACCATGTATAGAGACGAGGGCTGGCACTTCATGCAGTTGGGGCGGTTCCTCGAAGGGGCTCAGCTGGCGTCGGCGCTGCTACTGGGCCAGCTGCGGCACGTACCCAACGCGAAGGCGGTACCCGAAGCCGACTGGATGGCGCTGCTGCGGGACTACAACGCCGTTGAGACCTACAACCGCCGCTACGGCATTGAAGTGCAGCCCAACCGCGTGCTGGACCTTATAGCCACTGACCCCTATCTGCCCCGGTCTCTGTGCCGCTCCCTGGATCGGGCTTCGCGAGAATTGAATGCCCTGGGCCCTGGGCCGAACGAAAAGTCCAGCGGTGCAGCCCAGCGCCTCTCCGGCAGGGTGCGCGCGCTGATCCACTACGATTGGCCGGACAGCGACAACCAGGAAGAGATTCTGCATCGGGTCAGCGAATATTGCGGCCAGTTCCACTTTCTAGTATCCGAGACCTACTTCAACTACCCCACAGAAGCCCTGGCTGCAAGTTGAACCATGGGAGGCGTCCGCCGCCTAGAGATTAAACATACTTCCCGGTATCGGTACAACGGCCCGGTCAGCCATAGCGTGATGCGCCTATGCCTGAAGCCCCTGGACGACGCCAGGCAGCGGCTGCTCAGGTTTCACGTTGAGACGGACCCACCTGCGGCCCTGAGCCAGGAAACGGACTCTTTTGGCAATTCCAAGCACCTGCTCACCCTGCACCACGAGCACAATTCCTTGGAGATATCGTCCACCTCCGCGGTGGAAACGGCAAAGGCGCCCTCCCTTCCTTCGGCGCTTCCCAACGACGCCTGGGAGGAGATTCGTTCCTGGCAGAACTCCTTCCGCCTGTGGAACTTCACCCACCCCAGCGCCTACGCCCACCCCTCCGACGCACTGGGCACCTTCGTGGAGGAGACGGACCTCCGACCGGGGGACGATCCTCTGGAATCCGTGCTGCGGCTTTCCGACACTCTTCACCGCGCCTTCCAATTCGCCCCCGGAAGCACCTCAGCGGTATCGCCCATCGAGCATATCCTGGAGACACGACAGGGAGTTTGCCAAGACTACGCCCACGTGATGATAGCTATTGCCCGCTCCTGGGGCGTGCCCGCCCGCTACACCTCCGGCTACCTCTACGCAGGCTCATGGGAGGAGGAGAGCCTCTCTTCCGCCTCCCACGCATGGGTGGAATGCCTGCTACCAGGGCTGGACTGGGTGGGCTTCGACCCCACGAACCGTGGGTTGGCCGGGCAGCGTCACGTGCGTTTGGCCGTGGGACGGGACTATAAGGACGTCACGCCCACCGAGGGAATAATTCACGGAAACGCCCAATCGACGTTGGAGGTGCAGGTGGGTGTGCGCCCCGTCGATTCCTAACATCGGCCGGCAAGTAGTCCTGTCGCTGCGGTGTGACACCATCCGGAATGCAGATATATCTGCCCAATGCCCCAGTTCTACCGCAATCTGCCTTAAGATATTCCCTTGCAAAAAATAATGACACTGGATATCATGTATTTGTGAAAGAGACCTCCTAGAGTGAGGACACAAACATCAACTCCAGCATCAGGAATCTCTGGCAGGAAGGGACTCTGCTTGCCCTGCTTATCTTGGCAGTGGCAGCGTTGACGGGCTGCCCCGGAGAAGAGGAGACCGAAGAGCCGGGAGACGCAACCCAGGCGTCTCCTCCCTTTTTGGAAATCGTCACCACAACCGACTTTATGGCGGATTGGGCCCGCAGGGTGGGAGGTTCAAGCATCAACGTCTTTAGCCTTCTGCCCCCCGGAGCAGACCCCCACTCCTTCCAGCCTGGCAGCCGGGACATTGCGCGGATTGCCGATGCAGACCTAGTTCTGACCGTAGGACTGGGGTTGGAGGATGATTGGCTCAATGACCTGATCTCAAACGCCAGCGCCGACCCCACCAAGGTTATTTCGGTGACAGACGTCATTGAACCCCTGGAGAACCCGGAATACTCAGAGGAAGACGGCGATGCGAGGAAAGAGGGCGAGGGCGAAGAGGAGGGGGAGAATCACGACGAAGGCCCCCTCGATCCTCATTTCTGGTTCGATCCCATTCGCGTGGAACAGGTTATAGGTCACATAGCCTCGCTGATGGCGACCAGAGATCCCAGCCGCGCGGAGACGTACCAGTCCAACGCGGCCGACTACCAGCACGAACTCCGGGAGCTGCACAGATTCATAGAGTTGGAGTTGGCCGCCATACCGTCGACCCAGCGGCTCCTCGTTACCTCACACGACAGCCTGAAATACTTCGCCAGCCGCTACGGTATGACCGTGGTGGGCACTATCATACCCGCCGCCACCACGGAGACGGAGTCTGCGCCCAAGCACCTGACCGACCTCATCGAAAAGGTGCGGCAGCACAACGTGCCCGCAGTCTTCGGAGAAGTCACCGTCAGTGAACGGCTGGCAGCCACCATCGCCGAAGCGACGGGGGCCACTCTGGTGCGCCACTACTCCGCGTCCCTGGCCCCACCGGGATCACCCAC
>CAYNJI010000005.1:14794-19243 GCA_964397605.1 uncultured Dehalococcoidia bacterium
AACGGCTTGCAGCCGCCATCGCTGAAGAGACGGGGGCCCCTCTGGTTCTCTTTTTTTTTAATGATACGGCGACCCCCGGATCTCCCACAGAAACCTACGTGGGAATGATGCGCACGAACACTCAGCTTATTAGCCAAGCCCTCCGATGAGATCCGCCCACTCCTCCAGCATTAACAACCGGCTCTTCTATGCTACAATGACTCAAAATAGCTGATACTTGGTATTGTCATGAAAGAATCGCACTCCAACGGAAAGCCCGGTACACGCAACGACGCCAACGGGGCCTCTGATCCCCGGTTGATAGTGGAAAACGTGACCGTCGAGTTCGAAGGTTTCAAGGCTCTGAGCAGCGTTTCATTCACCGCCCACGACGGCACCCTCATAGGTGTAGTGGGCCCCAATGGCGCCGGAAAAAGTACCCTCTTCAACGCCATGGCTGGGCTCCAGCCCATGGACACAGGCCAGGTTCGCGTCATCGGCAGAACCAATGCCCACCCGGACTTCCTGGCCTACGTTCCCCAGCGGGAGAAGATCAACTGGCGCTTTCCCGCCAGCGTGGAGGACGTGGTCATGCTCGGCAGGGGCGGAGGACGCTGGCGGTGGTTCCAACGTCCCAGTAAGCAAGACCGGGAGTACGTGCGTAACTGCCTGGAGCGGGTGAACATGTGGATTCACCGCACGGACCTGATGCCGGAACTCTCCGGCGGTCAGCGCCAGCGCGTATTCATCGCCCGGGCCCTGGCGCAGGAAGCCCACGTATTCCTGTTGGACGAATCCTTCAGCGGCGTAGACGTGGGGGCTCAGAAATACCTGGTTGAGATTCTCCGGGGGCTGCGGGACGAAGGCAAGGTGATTCTCATGGCCACCCACGACCTAACAAACCTGGCGGAGCGTTTCGACCAGGTGCTCTGCCTGAACCATCACGTGTGCGCCTACGGCCCTCCGAACGAGGTGTTCACCCCCGCAGTTTTGGAGGAGCTATACGGCGCCCACGGGGTCACCGTTACGGGTTCAGGCCCCCACCACCGTCGCCATGACGAACCCAATGTTTGACGCTATAGTAGCGCCTTTTCAGTACGAGTTCATGATCCGGGCGCTGATAGTCTCGGTGCTGGTGGGCATCGTATGCCCCCTCATAGGAGCCTACGTCATCACCCGCAATCTCTCCTTCATGGGAGACGCCCTGGCCCACGGTGTTATGCCCGGTCTGGCCCTCGGCATTCTGCTGGGCTTCAGCCCCCTAATAGTGGCTGTGCCTTCGGGCATAGGCTTTGCCGTCCTCATCGGCTTCGTCAGCAAGCGCACCGGGCTGGGGGAAGACACATCCATAGGCATACTCTTTGCCGGAATGTTCGCCCTGGGATTACTCATTCTATCCATATCCGACAGCATCACCGTCAACATCGAGGACATCCTGTTGGGGCAGGTGCTCGGCGTCACACAGACAGACGTGATAATTACCGCCGCTCTGGCGGGCCTCGTGGTCTTCTTGCTGGCGGCTATGCACCGGCAGCTGATGTTCACCAGCTTCGACCCGTTGGGCGCAAAGGTGGTGGGCATTCCCACCCAGGCCATGGACTACGTGCTGTTGGCGCTTCTGGCCCTGGTGATAGTTCTCAGCGTGCAGGCCGTGGGCATTGTATTGATCCTAGCCATGCTGGTAGTTCCAGCCGCCACCGCCTACCTGCTCGCCCGCCGATTCATAAATATCATGGTCATTGGCGCGCTGTTGGGGGTGGTTGCCACAGTGGCCGGCCTGTATCTCTCCTACCACTTCAACCTGCCATCGGGCCCGGCCATGAGCCTGACGGCCATCGGCATTTTCACGCTTTCCGCCATGGTGAGGCGTAGGGTGACCACATAGCATCCCCGTTGGGCAGGGTTCTCTCTAAGTAGTCGCGTTCACTTCTGAGTAGGGGCTGGTTTGAAACCAGCCCCTACGTCGTCGTAGGTCGCAAACCAACTTTTGGAAGGGCGCTGTTTGCGTGAATCTCTAGGACTGGGAAGAACGGCGGAAGAGTCCACCGAAGAACCCCGGAATGCTGACATTGAACAGGAAGTAGACGATGGGTACCACGATGAGGGTCAAGCCGGTGGAGCTTATCAGACCGCCGATGACCACCGTGGCCAACTCCGCGCTTATTAGACCGTCCTGATTTCCGGCGAAGGCCGCTAGTGGAAGCAGCGCGAAGCTGGTGGTCATGGCCGTCATCAGAATAGGCCGCAGGCGCACTCGTCCGCCGTTTATCAGAGCCTCCATTACGGGCATTCCCCGGGCCCGCAGCTGCTCCACGAAGGCGATGAGCACGATGGCGTTGGTGACTACTATGCCTATGAGCAGTAGGATGCCCATCATGGCGGGCAGGCCCAGGCTGCGGCCGGTAACAGTGAGGGACACCAGCACGCCAATAAGGGCCAGGGGTAGGCTGGTGATAATGACGATGGGGTTCTTGAGGGAGCCGAGGCTGGCCGCCATGACCAGGTACATGAGGATGATTCCCACAGCCATGGAAATGAAGATGGCCTGAAACCCCTCTGCTATGTCGGCGAAGATGCCGCCGCTGAGTACGTCCACGCCGGGAGGCAGGTTCAAGTTATCGATGAGGGAATCGATTTCCAAGCCCACCCTCTGGGTATCGTCGTCGGCAATCTCTCCAGTGATGCTGGCGGACCGACGACCATCGGTTCGGCTGATGTTCACGGGCCCCTGCCGGCGAGATATCTGGGCGAGTTCTCCCAAAGGAGCTGCGCCGGCGGGACCGGTAATGACTATCGACTTCATAGCCTCGATGCCGCTCAACGCCTGACGGTCGCCCATCACAACCACATCCACATCATCGCCATCGACGTTGATGGATGTTACGGAGCGGCCAACCATCAGTTGGTTCAACTGGGCGCTCACCCCCCGAGCGCTCAGGCCTATGGCCGAGGCGGAGTCGGGATCTACCCTAATGGCCACCTCATCCCTGGACTGAGCTACGTCGCTTTCCAGGTTTACCACTCCCTCCACGGTAGAGAGAGACGTCATCAGCCGCTGGGAAACGGCCTGAATGTCGTCATAGTTGGGCCCGGAGATAACAATCTCTACGCCGCTGACGGGAGGCCCGTTGGCCAACTCCCGAATGCGAACGGTACGGCCGGGCGTTGGCAGTTCGTCACGGAGGGTTTGCGCCAGATTATCCGGCGCGTTGTCGTTCAGGACGAGAAGTATGCTGGCCTGGTTGAATCCGCCTGGAATTCCGCCGGATGCCAGGTCCGTTGCCCCGATTGAGACGGTGTAGATTTCCGACACGTCGTGCACCCGGTTCTCTATCTCTATGACTTCCACCAGGGTCTGTTCCAGTGGAGCGCCCGGGGGCAGAGCAACTTCAATCTCCACGTACCGGTTATCGCCGCTGGGGAAGAGGTTGATGGGAATGAACCACACCAGCGCTAGGCTGGCCAGCGTGACTGCAGCCGCTCCGGCAAGGGTACGCAGCCGGTGGGCCAGGGCCCAGTGCAAGATTGGCGTGTAGAGACGCTGCATCCACGTTTCGTGAACGAAGGTAACGTCATCCTCGCCGGCGCTCGCCGGCAGGTCTCCGGGGCGGAGGAGGTACGCGCCCAGCACCGGCACCGCCGTCAGAGCCACGGCCAGGGAAGCCACGAGAGCAAAGCTGACCGTCATGGCGAAGGGAAGGAAGAAGGCTCCCACCAACCCTTCGATGAAGGCCAGAGGCAAGAACACTACGATGGTCGTAAGGGTGGATGCGAAAATCGCAGGCCCCACTTCCACCGTTGCGTCCAGGGCCGCCCGCCACCGCTCTTTGCCGGCCTGGATGTGCCGATAGACGTTCTCCAGCACAACGATAGCGTCGTCCACCACGCGCCCCACAGAGATGGCCAGGCCGCCCAGGGTCATGAAGTTCAAGGTCATGCCCTGCCATCCCATGAGCAATACGCCGGCTAGTATGCTCAAGGGAATGGCCAGGCCAATGACTATGGTCGGGCGTACAGTGGTCAGCAAACCCTTCCAAGCGTTGGGTCTGAGGGTGAGCATGAAGAGAAAGACTACGGCCACCGCGAATAGGAAGCCGTAAATCGCCTCATTCTGTAGGGTATCTATCTGCTCCTGAACCTGAGGGCCGTCGTCTTGGACGATGACAAACTCTACGCCGGGCGGAAGGTTGGTGATAGAGTCCAACACCGCGCGCACCGCCTCGGTCACCTCGATGGTGTTGGCCTCCGCTTCTTTGAGGACAGACACGCCGATGGAGGGTTGACCGTTTGTGCGAGATATGCTGCTGGGAGCGCCCTCCGTCAGCGAAACCTGGGCAACGTCTCCCAAGCGAGTGTCGGGCCCCACGGTGAGGTTTCGTATGTCCTCCACGGAGGTGAGAAGGTGGCCGGAACGGACGGGCAGCGCCCGGCCCGCTTCGAACACCAAACCGGTGGGCAGGGAAAGGTTGT
>CAYNJI010000006.1:0-13942 GCA_964397605.1 uncultured Dehalococcoidia bacterium
CTGGAGCTGGAACCGCTGCTCGCCTGAGTCCCCGATGGGTTGGCGTGCCCATTAGGGACGCCCGTTCGTGTACAATGGCATACAGGTGGGACACACTGAATGAGTCCACGCCGACAGGAGAATTCTTTTGACCACCGGAACGGATTATAGAACTGCGGCGGCGCAGCTTCTGGAGCAGGCGCGGGCAGAACTTGACCTTGGGGATACCAGACAGGCGTCGGAGAAAAGCTGGGGCGCGGCGGCTCAGGCGGTGAAAGCCGTGGCCCAAGGCCGGGGCTGGGAGCATAACACCCACGGAGACCTCTTTCGCGCCGTTAGACTGCTGGCGGCAGAACCCGGCAAGGCCGAGCTAACCCGTTCGTTTGGAAGTGCCAACACCCTGCATGTGAATTTTTACGAGAACTGGCTCACTTCGACGGACGTGAGGCAGGACTTGGCCGACGTGGTCCGATTCGTGGCGCTGATGGCTGAAGTGGACTAGCACAGCGCGCCGCCTCTTCCTTAAAGTGGCCCTGTTGCTCTAGCACCTGATGGACAGAAGTAGCCTTCTACAAGCCCTCATATGGGCCTCCACCTTCTTCGCGGTCTTAGTGGCCGCCATTACAATCAACATGTGGTTGACGGACGACGGCTTCGGCGAGTCCGCTAGGACCTTCCAGGTAATTGTCACGGCCATAGCTATATTCATGGCTGCCGCCTTTGCGCTCTTCAAGCTCCAGATTTTCAGAGTCTTTGCGCCCCACTTGACAATCTCGCAGAAGGTTTCCCACAGGCCCATCGGGGAAAGCTATGTGCACATAGATGCATCCGCAACCCTGCGAAACAGTTCCAAGGTTAAGATAGAACTGCGCAAAGGGCTCTTCCTTCTCCAACAAATCTCGCCAGTGGATGACCAGGAGGTCGAGAGTCTCTATGCTCAGGTTTTCGTAGACAAGGAAATTGATGACATACTTTGGCCCACCCTTTATGAAGTACACCGCACCTGGGACAAGAATGCTTTAATCATTGAGCCAGGCGAAATCCATCAAGAAGTATGCGAATTCATCGTGACCACAGGCGTTGAGTCTGTTCTCATCTATACGTACTTTTCCGATCCCTACTCTTCAAACCCTAAGGGTTGGCACTCCACCACAATCCATGATATCTCGTGATATAATCCAACC
Organism: uncultured Dehalococcoidia bacterium; assembly: GCA_964397605.1. Classification (GTDB taxonomy): domain Bacteria; phylum Chloroflexota; class Dehalococcoidia; order Lucifugimonadales; genus JAPULR01. The sequence continues at coordinate 1,164 of CAYNJI010000006.1, forward strand.
ATTGGCCACAGAGTCCATAACCTAGGAGGCTCCAAAGTATGTCGTCTGAAAACATTCGAGACGAGGACGGAAAGAAGTCTCGTATTGACCCGAAAGCGAGGCCTGCCATAATCCGCGCTGTTGAGATGCCGCCGGTGGTATATGGCGTCCCTCCAAAGCAAGTCCCGGCTAGAACTCTAAGGTCGCGCAAGCCGCCGGGGCCAACGCCACCCAAGAAAACTTAGCCGCAGGAGAAAAACATGCCCAACTACAAACTAATATCCGCTGACTCTCACGTCTTTGAACCCCGAGACATGTGGGTTGACTACATCGACCCACAATTCCGAGACCGCGCACCCCGTATCGTGACCAACCCCGACGGGCTGGAGGGCGACTTTTTCGTCATGCCCGGACAGGAGCCGGAGAAGGTGGGCGGCGGGTTTACTGCCGGAGCCACCCCGGAGGAACTGAAGAAGTTTCTGGAAACGGCCTCCGTGGAGGAAAGTTGTCCCCTGGGAGCCTACATCCCGGAGGAGCGTCTCAAGGAATTGGAGGTCGACGGCGTAGAGGCCGAAATTCTCTATACAACCCTCGGCTTCCGCCTCTTTCGTCTCACCGACGCCCCCTTACAGCAGGCCTTATTCCGGGCCTATAACACCTGGATTTCCGAATACTGTTCCTACGACCCGAAGACCATGATCGGCCTAGGTCTGATTTCCCTGCTTGACGTGAGCGAAGGGGTGAAGGAGCTTTACCGGTGCTCCGAGCTTGGGCTTCGGGGCGCCCTTATCATGGCCTCGCCTCCCGACCCCATCACCTATGCCGACCCCGAATTTGAACCCTTCTGGGCGGCGGCCGCTGAACTCGACTTGCCTATCAGCCTGCACATCCTCACCGGCCACGGTCCGGAAAGCGCTCCTTTGCTGAAATCATGTTCTCCGGCGCGCTGGTGAGACACCCCAACCTTCGCTTGGTCTCCGCCGAAAACGACATCGGCTGGGTGCCCCATTTCCTCTACCGAGCCGACCACTTCTACGACAAGGCCGCTTACAGCCACCCCACAGAGCTAAAAATCCCGCCCAGCGAATACGCCAAGCGCCAACTTTTCGTCACGTATATGGACGACCCCATCGGCCTGCGACTGGCCGACTACTACGGTGAGGACAACTACGCCTGGGCCAGCGACTATCCTCATGCGCAGTCCACCTTCCCCAACTCCCACCAGATTGTGGACGAAAACTTCGACGGCGTGTCTGAGGACATCAAGAAGAAGGTCACCCGCGACAACGTCATCAAGCTCTACCACATGGAGCTAAACTAAACTCAACGCCCAAATAGGGAGGTACTAGCCATGCGAAACGGATTCAAAGTTATAGACGCTGACGCTCATTTCTACGAGCCCGGCGACATCTGGGACAGCTACGTCGAGCCCGCTTTCCAGGAACGCCGGCCCCGCGTTACCCGGGTCCACGGCAAGGCCATCCTGGAGTACGAGGGTGCTGAGACGATGAACGCCCTCAAGTCCAAGACCCTATTCTCCATGATGGACGACAAATTCGGCCACGCCTTCAGGGATAGCTGGAGCCTGGAGAGTCGCCTGAAGGATATGGACTCGGAAGGCTGGGACATTCAGGTCTGCCTGCCCACCAACGGCGCCGCGGCGCCCATGTACAAGGAGCCGGACCTGTCCGCCGCCCTCTGCCGCGCCTATAACAATTGGGCCTACGACTTTTGCACTGGCGACCCCGGTCGAATCAAGTTTGCCGCCGTAGTCACCGGCCAAGACCCCCAGCAGATGCTGAACGAGACCCGGCGTGCAGTGGCGGAACTCGGCGCTGTGTCTATATTCCTTCCTGCCGCCATCCCGGAGAAGATGTGGCATCACCCGGACTATTCCCCCGTCTGGCAGGCCGTCCAGGAGCTGGAAGTGCCCTTGGCAGTTCACGGCGAAAGCAGCGCCAGCGGATCGCCCTCGACCAACGCGCGCTACGCTCCGTTGGACGGGGCCTTCATCGCCCTCAGCGAGACCATCGGTTTCCCCTTCGAGAACATGATCAACCTGGGCCACTTCATGTACAGCGGCATCCTGGACAAGTTCCCCAACCTTAAGCTGCTCATCCTGGAGGCCAACTCCGGTTGGGTACCCTTCTGGCTGAACCGGCTGGAGAAGTATTGCGAAGGGCGCCAGTCGGTATTCTTCGACGATCACCCGCTTAAACTGACGCCCCAGGAGTACTTCCTGCGGCAGTGCGCCGTGGCAGCCGACGCCGACGAACCGTCCATCAAGTACGTGGTGGACTACATCGGCGACGACAACATAGTGTTCAACACGGACTATCCGCACCCTGACGCACCGGCGACGAACGAACCCTTGGCAAACATGATGGAGCAGCCCCTTTCGGATGATACCAAAAGGAAGATTCTCTGGGACAACGCCGTCAAGATCTACGGGGAGCGGATAATCCAAGGCGCGGCGGTCTAAAATCTAACCTTCGGGAGTGGAAGTATCTACCGGAAGGGCACCCCTCATGGGTGCCCTTCCCTGACTCCCGCACACACCAACGTGTCATTCTAGGCGTAGCGAAGAATCTAGGTCGCACGTGGGATGGGATGATGGGTCAGGTGGCCTGCATTAGGATGCCGTGGAGGTGGAGGAAGAGCTTGCGCAGTTCTTTGGCGGTGTCCCAGAGGCCCAGCCGTATCTCCGGCGTCACGTGGTCGAAGAGGCCGAATTCCGTGTACCGAACGTTGCCGCGGTCGGCGAGAGCGTCCCGGAGCCGCCGGGACTCGAAGGCCGGAACAAGCTTGTCCTCCCGGTCGTGCATGATGAGCAGTTCGGCTTCTAAGTCGTCGATGTACTGGCTGGGGGATATGCTGTCGCCCCGTTCCAGGGTTGCGGCGGGCATTCGGGAGCGGTAGGCGCCGGCTTCCTCCCTCGGAACGCCCATCAGGAGGGTGTACACCGCTTTACCCTCGTCGGACAAGCTCTGGATGGCGTCCTCCGGAATGGCAGCCCCCTCGATGAAGCCCTCTTGCAGCAAGCGGCGCTCATTTTCCGGCAGGTCTTCGGTCATGTGTGTGACGTAGACCTCGCGAGAGAGCTTGTCCGGCTTCCAAGGCTGGACGTCGTCGCCGTAGATGCGGGTCTGGGAGGTGATGGCGGTCAGGAGGTCGGGCAGATGGAAGTAGGGGCCGAAGGCGTTGACGAAAGCCACCTGCTCACGGATGGGTTCCTGGGCGGCTGCCATGATGCTGTAGCTGGCGCCCACGCAGAAGCCGCCTATGCCTACCCGCGACGGGTCGATGAAGTCCTGGCTGGATAGATACTGGAAGGCTGCCACCAGGTTATGGATGTCTTCGGGTTCCATCCGGCCCTCGGCCATGATGGGGGACCAGTAGAACATGGTGGCCATGTTGGAACGGGCGAGGGCTTCGCCAAGCCGGACGACGCGGGGGTCGTCGGCGCCGGCGGGAGAGACGCCGAGGAAGAGAACGACGGCGGCAAAGGGGCCATCGCCGGGCGGACGGTAGAGGTCGCCGATGCCAGCGCCGTAGGGGATGGGGAAGGACACTCGCTCCCTAGTAGGGGCCGGGGTGAACCACTCCAGGGGTTTGATGGGCGCGTCGAAAACGTGGGGTATGAACATGGCGGCCTTGATCGAGGCCCTGCCCTGGTGGGACGCGCCCAGGAAAATGATGAAGACGATCAGCAGGAGAAAAGCGGCTTGGGCCGCCCGTTTGACGAAAAGGACGATTCGGTTCCTCTTCGCTGGCTGGCTTGCCGAGGCTGAGTCTGCTGCCGGGCCGGTCGGTTCATTCATGGTCTAGCATCTCGTCAAGGATGTTACGCAGGGCCTCGGGGCTCATGGGACCGACGAAGCTGCGCTGCAGGGCGCCTGTTTCGTCGATGAAAAACTTCTCGGGGATACCGGAAACACCGTAGTCCAGGGCAACTCGTCCTTTCGTGTCCACGACCAGAGGGTAGGTGACTTGGAACTCGTCGGCGAAGGCGCGAATGGCGTCCTCGTCGTCCCAGATGGCGATGCCGATGAACTCTACGGGTTGGCCGGCGTACTCCCGGTAGACTTGGGAGAGCACGGGGGCTTCGACGCGGCAGGGCGGGCACCAGGAGCTCCAGAAGTCCAGCATGACCACATTGCCGCGATAGTCTTCCAGGGAGAGGGTGGCGTTCCCGTCAAGGGTGGGAAGGGAGAAGAGGCCGGCTTGACGGCTGGTCGTTGGCTTTTCCCCCAGCTCAGCGTTGACCCCGAGGCCGCCGGGGTTGCCGCCGCTGCGGACAAGGGCCCAGCCCAGCAGGGCAAAGAGAGCGATGGCGGGCGTCGCGGCCAAGATCAGTATCCATTTTTGGCGGGTGGTCAGGAGACTTCTCCTAAGGTGGGGGTTCTTCGTATTCTATCGTACTTCGCAGTCTTTGCTTAAGCCCCTCCCGTCGCTGCCGGTATTCGGATTCGTCCACCCGGCCATCTTCGCGTAGATTGTCGAGACGGGCAATCTCGTCAATCAGCCCTTGTGGGTTCGCGTTGGAGGTGGCAGGGACTGGCTTGCTGCGGCGTCGGAGGCTATAGAGGAGAATAACGCATAGGGCGGCGGTAACCAACGCGGGGATGCCGATGACTAGTAGGTGGTTCTCTTCGACGGCGTTTGCGCTGCGCTGCCAGAGGGAGGGTTGCGGCAGACCTGTTAGCTCAATGCTCAGAGAGGCGCGAGAGGTCAGGTTCGGAACGCTCCACACCCGGTAGGTTTCGTCGCCGATTCTGGTTTGCTGCGCTTCGGTCAGCCCTGTGCCGGAGGCCTCCCCCAAACCCTCCGGGATGAGTATGCGGAAGATGGAAGCGCCCTGTAGGAAGGTTGGGGAGAAGGAGGCAATGCCCCCTTCGTAGGGAAAGGTGTAATTGAAGGAGACTTGGTGGGAGCCGGGGGGTACGGCGGCGGTGAGTCCGAAGCCGGTGCCAACGTCCATTATGTCGCCGCTGGGCAGGTCCGACTGTACCTGAAGGCCGGAGGTTCCCGGAGGTACGGTAAACCGGAGGAAGTTCATCGCGGAGGCGGGCTGAAGTATGGGCTGGAAGGCGCGGTCCTCGACATTGGAAACAAGCACGACCTCCGCCGCCGAAACGAGGTTTTCTTTGGGGTCCGCACCGCGGATTATCAGGATGTGAGAGTCGATGTTCAGAGCCGCCAGGTCGTTGGTGGTCTCGTACACGCCCAGGACCACGGGCGCTTGAAGGTTCTCCGGCTCGACGCCGTAGGTGATGTCTCTGTAGGTGGCGGTGAGGGCGTAGCGGACCTCCAGGCCGGTTGGCACATTGGCGAAGGCGAAGGCGCCGTCGGCATCGGTGACGGCAGTCCTGGTATCGACACCACCGCTGGGAGTGAAGACGTGGAGAATTACCTCCAGTCCAACGGGTGGCTGCCCGTCGGCCGAGAGGTTAATGACGCGGCCGGTGAGTTCGGTGGGTTCCTGAGCGGCGGCGTAAGGCGAATACAGGATTGCGACCGCCGTCAGAACCAGCAGGAAGGGAAGGGTGGGGCGCAGCTTGCTCACGAAGACTCGCTGTCTTGGCTACGTTGGGCGAGGCGGCGAATCCGGATGCGCTCTTCCAGCAGGTCATCCCGGTCTTTGAGAGTGGGCGCTCCGTCGATTCCTCCTTGGGCTTCCTCCTCGTAGGCATGAAGGCTTACGGCGGCGACGCGTCGGAGATCGTCCATCTGCTGCTGATACTCCTGGCGTTCGATAACCCCCAACTCAAACTCCATCTGGAGCCGGTCGATGTCGTCGAAGGCGTCTTCAACCTTCCTGCCCAGCCGTTCTTTGGTGTTCGATAAAGCCTTGGATTGGTCCTCGCGCTCTCGAGCTTTCAAGAGGGGATAGGAGACTACCAGCAGGCTGAGTAAGGCCAGCATCAGGGCTATCAGGTAGTGCACTTGGACTGTCTCCTCAGAGAAATCATCGAGTTGTGGGCTGGAAGTATATGGAGCGGATTCATCAGAGTGGGGCCTTCGAGCGAAGGGCGGAAGAACGGGCAGGGGGCGTTGGCGGTGGGACAGAGCTGCGGGAGGGCCAGAGGGCCACGGCGGTCCCGGCGATCATTATGGGGCCAGCCAACCACATCCACCACACCAGTGGGTTGACGAATATGCGGAACCCGATGCTGGGGTCTCCTTCTCGCGCCTCGCTGGGAACCACGTAGAGGTCTTCCACCGGCGTTGAGCGGATGCCGGCGCGGGTGGCGCTGATGTTGAAGTCGGGGTAGAAGGTGCGCTCCGCTTCCAGCTCGCCCACGTACTTGCCCCCTCGTGACACGTCGAGGGTGTAGAAAGATTCGCGCCGGTCGGTCTGCTGGACGGTGCGGGAATCGAGGTAGGTGATGTCGTAGCCCTCCACGGTGACGGTCTGTCCCGGCGACAAAAGCACGTCCCGCTGGGTGCCGTAGAAGGATGAGCCGACGATGCCTACGCCCAAGACGACGACCGCCAGATGCACCACGTAGCCGCCATAGCGGGGGCGGTTGGAGGCCATCAGCTTGAGGAAGGCCAGAGGATAACTTTCGCCCCGCGTGTGCCTGACCCTGGTGCCGCGGTACCACTCCTGGAAAATGCCCGCCGCCACCAGGGCAAAGAGGGTGAAGGCGGCCAGGGCGTAGGGGTTTCGTACACCCACAAGGGCGAGGACCGCCAAGGTAGTTGCCGCGGCTATAGCGGGGTATAGGAGGGTTCGCTTGAAGGCACGGCCTCCGGCGCGTCGCCAGGGCAGCAGCGGGCCGACGCCCATCAGGAACATGAGGCCCAGGAAGATATGGCCGTTGACCTGGTTGTAGAAGGGTTCTCCAACGGTGACGGTGAAGCCGGAGAAGACCTCCGACACAAGTGGGTAGACGACGCCCCAGAGGGTGACGAAAGCGACGCCCAGGAGCAGCAGGCTGTTGACGAGGAAGGCCGCTGCTCGGGAGAGGCTGGACTCCAGGGGGCGGGCGCTCTTTATCAGGTTGTATCGGATGAAGAAGAGGAGGAAGGGAGCGAGGGTGCCGACTATCATGAAGGTGAGGAACACCCAGCCCAGGGAGGAGGCGGCGAAGGAGTGGACGGAGGGCACCGGGCCGCCCCTGTTGATGAACATGCCGAAGAGGGAGAGGCCGAAGGTGATGTTTATGAGGGCCAGGTTCCACATTCGGAACATGCCCCGCCGCTTCTGCACCATGATGGAGTGGATGAAGGCGGTGAGGCCAAGCCAGGGCATGAGGCCGGCGTTTTCGACGGGGTCCCAGGCCCAGTAGCCGCCCCAACCCAGGATTGTGTAGGCCCACCAGGACCCGAGAAGCAGGCCGGTGCCTAGAGTCACCCAGGCGAGGAGTCCCCAGACGCGGGCCACGTCGACCCACTCGTCGACCACCTGCTTTGACAGGAGCGCGCCCACGGCGAAGGCGAAGGGGATGCTCACCATCACCAGTCCCGTCATGAGTATGGGCGGGTGAGCAAACATCCCCGGATGTACCAGCAGCGGGTTGATTCCTCGACCGTCGGCGGGCACGAAGTCGAGGGTCACGAAGGGGTTGGCCAGGGACGCCATGACGGAGACGAAGAAGACCATGATGAGCATGAGGACGGCGTTGGCGTAGGGGAGGCTGGGGCGGAATCGGCGGGGTGCGAAGGCTACGGCGAGGGCCGCCAGGACTGCGAAGACGGTGGATATGAATAGAAGAGAGCCTTCGTTGCCGGCGTAGATAGCCACCCATGTGTAGATGCGGGGCATGGCGAGGCTACTGTGCTCGAAGACGTAGCGGATCTGGAAGTTGTTGGACAGGAAGGCGGCGACGAGGCTGAAGGAGGATATGAGCAGGATAAGCGCCACCAGGTAGCAGGCGTTGCGCCCACTCTGCGACAGAGCGGGCAGGTTTCGCATGCCCCCGATAATGGACGCCAGCATGGAGTAGATGGCGAGAGCCAGGGCCAGCAGGATGGTGATTAGTCCAAGTTCAGCCATCTTTTTCTTCCGATTTGGGTACAGAGTCGTCTATGGTTGGTGCGTTCAGGTTCCTGCCTTGGGGCGGAGACGAACCGCTACGGGCGGCTATCTCGGCGTCCACCCGTTCGAGGTATGCGGCCATGTCTTCCCCGCCGGGCAGCGTCGTGTTTCCAGAGAGTGGAGCGGATTCGGATGGGGGGTCTTTCTTCATGGAGCGGAGAACGAAGAAGAGAGCGACGCCCGCCAGCAGGAAAACAGCAGGGGGAAGCAGCCAGATTGTGAGGGTTGGGCCGGACTTTGGGGGCTCCGCCAGCACCCGGGTGCCGAATCGCTCCGGCGCAGAGAAGTAGTCAAGAATCTGCTGCTCCGTCCAGCCTTCGGCCAGCTTCTCGCGCACAAAGGCGCGCATCTCTTTGGCCTGAGGCACCTGGGCCTGGTCGATGGTCTCTGCGGGGCAGTAGGGACATATCAGGCGTTTGTCCACGCTCTGGGCACGCTCCTCAAGGGTCAGGGGCCGGTCTTCGGCACATGCGGAGACGAATGCGCCCAGTATAACAAGGCAGGCCAAGGCTAGAAGGAGTCTGAGGAGGCCGAAGGGCTGAGGGTGCATCAGAGGCCCAGCCGGTTGGGGCGTCCCTTAGGGCCCTCCAAGGGTCTTTAGGTAGTTGACTAGCATCCACCGCTCCTCGGAGGTGAGCAGCTTTTCGAACTGGGGCATCACGACGCTGGTACCGGGTTCTAGAGAGGCGATCTCCGGGCGAAGGTTCCGGTTGGTAATGGTCGCGTATAGGAGTCCGTCGGAATATCCAAAGATGTTTACGAGGGTGAGGTTGACGTTGAGCTTGGGCGTGTAGCCGTAATCCTCGGTCATGGTCTGGAGCACCTGGCCGTCTCCCAATCCCTCCATGCCGTGACACATGGAGCAGTTGATGGCGAAGAGCTTAGCGCCTTCGTCGACGCCCACCTCTGGCATGGGGTTGGCGATGCTGTCTATGGCTTCGGGGTGCACCTGGGCGTTAAGGGGTACTTCCTTGCCGGTTACGGGCACGGCGCCGGCGGCGGGCATCAGGCGGGGTGGCTGCTGGGAATGGTGGGAGGGCTGGTAGTGCATCTCGTAGAAGATGTCTATGGGATAAGTTCCGTTGGCGCAGCCAATGCCGACTAAAGAGACCAGCACGAGTAGCAGACCCAAGCGCACCGGCGTCGACGATAGACGGCGGCGTAGGCGTTCTCCAATGCCCAGTATGGGTCTCAGCATCATGCGGCTTCCCGTCGGACCTCTTCCGCCCCGGCCTGGGTGAGTATCTGCTCCGCCCGGTCCACGTTATCGTCGTCGCAGTCGACGACGACTCCGATGAAGCCCTCCGTAATTCGGTCATCGTAGATGTGCTTCTTGACGGTGGGTAGCCTCGATTCGAAGATGATGCCGATAACGGTGAATAGAATGGCTCCAAGCATGGTGCCTTCGTAGCTGATGATGGCCATGGGAGGGATGGATAGGATGGGCTTGCCGCCGGTCACGAGGGGATAGGCAATCTGTGTTCCCGTGGTGAGGAGTATGGCGGCCGTTAATCCGATGAGCGCTCCAACGAAAGGGAAGACATAGAGCCTGTGGCTGTTATGCCGCTCGCCGAGAGCGCCTTCGGGGTAGGGGGTATCGGTGAGGAAATCGTAGTCCTCGTTGGAGAACCCGGCCTTATCCAGCGCCTCGCCGGCTTCGGCGGCGTATTCGGCGTTGGAGTAGAGGGCCAGGACGGATTGCGTTGTCATTACTGCACCTCGGGCGATTCTACTCTTCTCTGATTACGGCGGGGACGCGCCTGCGTCCAACCTTGATTTCGTCGGCGAGTATCTGCCCTTCCTTCACGTCAAATATGGGTATCAGCGGGAAGACCTTGGCGAATATCAGGAAGAGCATGAGCACCATCGCAAAGGTCCCCACCACGATCATTATCTCTATGGGGCTTGGGGCGTAGGTATACCAGGATTGGGTAAATAGCTGCTTTCGGGCCAGTCCCGGCACGATGATTATGAACCTCTCCAGCCACATGCCAATGTTGACGGAGATGGTGGTTATCGTCATCAGTAGGAAGCTGCGGCGGACGTTGCGGAACAGCCACAGGGGAACGGGGAAGAAGAATGCGGTGATTATGAATGTAAGGAAGAGCCAACTCCAGGGAGGGGTAAAGATCTGAAGGCTCCGCGTGGCCAGTTCGTCCCCTTCCTGTCCATAGATGCCGAAGAGGAACTCCATGGCAAAGAAGTAGAACCAGGCGATGGCGATGACGATGAGCAGCCGGCCCAAAGCGTCGATGTGTTCCCTGCGGACGTAGTCCTCCCATCCGAAGAGCCATCGCATGAATATCATAACGGTTACAACGCCGGAGACGCCGGAGTGGACGGCGCCAATGACGAAGTAGGGGGCGAAAATAGTTGAGTGCCAGCTGTTGACGGACACGGCCATGCCGAAGTCCCAGGAGACTATGCTGTGGACGGAGACGAAGACAGGGAGAATGAGCGCCGAAAGCAGGATGCCGGCGATTGCCTGGAGCTTCCATTGGCGGGGGGTGCCGCGCCAGCCCAACGACAGGACGGAGTAGGCCATGCGTCGGATGCCGGCGCTCCTGTCTCTGATGACGGCCATGTCAGGGACAAGGGCTACGAAGACGAAGAGTATGCTGGAAAGCAGGTAGGTGTTAACGGCGGAGGGGTCCCACACCAGGGGGGAGCGGATGTCGGGCCAGATTCCGCGGGAGAAGTCGTAGGGGAAAACCCAGTACATGAGCCGCCAGGGCCGTCCGGTGTGAATGAAGGGCATAAGCACGGCGGTCATAAGGGAAAAAATAGTCAGAACCTCGGCGGCCCGGGTGGCGGGGCGACGCCATTCAGCCTTGGAGAGGCGCAGGATGGCGGAGAGCATGACGCCGGCGTGGCTTATGCCTATCCAGAACACGAAGTTGGTGATGAAGAAGCCCCAGAATACGGGCCGGTTGAGGCCGGTGACGCCGATGCCGCGGTTGACCATGAATCCGGCGGCTATGACGGCGACAAAAACCACCAATCCGAGGAATAGGACGATTGCCCAGTACTTCACCGGGTTCTCGAACAGGCCCCGGAGCAGGTCCCGGTTTATCCGCCTGTGGGAGAGGATCTTACCTTCTTGCAACTTGGCTCCTAATTCCTATTCAGGCTTGCCCAGCACCAGGTATCGGCTTCGCAGGAAGGGCCGCACTCGCTGGTAGAGCAGGCCCTCCTTCACTTCCCAGATGGACAGGATGGGGAAAATCTTTGAGGCCAGCAGGTATATGAGGGCCGCTCCCGCCAGTCCGCCCAGCATAATGAATATGTCCAGTACGTCTGGGAGGATGGGCAGCTGCACCGCTTCGAGGGCGTGGCCGGTTACGTCTTCGATGCCGAAAGCGGGCACGTAGAGGCGGATAGTCATAAAGAAAGCCCCGATGAGCACGGAGGCTCCTGCCAGGGTTGGGCCAAGGATGCTCTTTCGCACCGGATTCCAGATGAGCATCAGGAAGGGTATGAGGAAGCTGAAGAAGAAGTTCAGCAGGAACGGTATGCGGTAGGACTCGAACATGAAGGTCCTGAGTATGTTCTGCTCGGTGGGGGTGCGCCCGTACCAGAAAGTGATGAAGGCGGCGAACCAGAAGTAGGCCCAGAGCAGGCACAGAGCCAGCAGAATCTTGCTGAAGGACCAGAAGGACTCCATGGGAATGAAGTCCTTGTATCTTCCGGTGGCCCGCAGGATGAAGGTGGTCACGATGACCAGCCCTACGGCCGTCTGGATGCCCGTGAGGGCCTGGTGGGCTGGCATGATGGAGTCTTTCCAGCCCGGTACAAGAGACATAACGAAGTCTACGTTAATCATGGTCTGCACCATGATTAGCAGCATGAAATAGAAGGCCCCCAGGGCGGTCAGACCGATGCGGTGGTAGTTCCACTGGGCCTGGGTCCCGCGCCAGAAGCCGGTGAAGCTTCTCAGGAACCGGGTGCGGGGCCCGTCGTCGCCGTGGCGGGCCAGAACGGCCATGTCGGGAATGGCGGAGAGCACCAGGAGGCTGAGACCGCAGACGACCAGTCCAAGGACGGCGAAAAAGTCCCACCAGAGAGGGACGCCAATGAATTTCTCTGAAACCCAGAGGCTCCTGCGGCCTTCCAGAGAGGGCAGCAGCGCCATGAGGGGCAGGAACCATAGGAGGGTGAAAAGACCCACCACGGCGTAGAGTTCCGAGACGCGAGAGAAGGGTCGGCGCCAGTGGTTCTTGGTCCAACGCAGTCCGACCGCCACCAGCGGGGCAGAACCGGCGGTGATGAGCAGGAAGGCGAACATGGCGGAGTAGTAGCCCCACTGGTCCCGATGGCTCACCCCGTAGCCGTCGATGAAGCGCAGTATTAGCGCGATGACTCCGATGGCGAATACAGAACCCAGAATGGCTATGACCCACCGGTAGCTCTTGGTCACGGAGAAGTAATCACGGGAAACCTGTTCCGTGACCATGCGGGAGTTGAGCTCGGGCCCGTCTACGGAAATCTGGACCCGGTCTCGGCCGTTATCTGCGGGAGCGCTGCTCAATGGGTCTCCTCTTTGAATGAGGGATCAACTTTCTTCAGATATATTACATTGGGGGAGGTTCCAATATGTTCCAGAAGCTTGTAGTTGCGGGGGTCCTTGGCGCGACGGGAAACGTCGCTATTGGGGTCGTTGATGTCCCCGAATACCAGGGTGTCGGTGGGGCAGGCGTTGACGCAGGCAGGCATATAGTTGCCGGCCTTGAGGGTCTGGTCGTTAACCTGCTTGCCC
>CAYNJI010000006.1:13974-18409 GCA_964397605.1 uncultured Dehalococcoidia bacterium
ATTCCGGGTCGTAGAAGTTGAAGAAGCGCACCTGGTAGGGGCAGTTGTTGGCGCAGTACCTGGTGCCCACGCAGCGGTTGTACACCTGAACGTTCAGGCCCTGGCTGTTGTGGTAGGTGGCATAGACGGGGCAAACGGGCTCGCAGGGGGCGTTCTCGCAGTGCTGGCACAGAACGGGGATGAACCGGGCTTTAACGTTGGGCCACGTGCCCTCCCACACCCGATCGATGCGAATCCATTGCTTGGCGCGGCGGGAGAGGAAGTCCTTCTCCTCGTTGATGGGGATGTTGTTCTCCGCCTGGCACGCCACCACGCACGCCTGGCAACCCGTGCACCGGTCCAGGTCTATAACCATTGCCCACTTTTTATCTTTGGCCATGTTTTAGCACTTATCCCTTACTGTGTGCTTCTATCCTCTGGTTACCTTGACTATAGCTTCTTCTTGGGTGGGAACGAAGGCGGGAACTATGCCTTCGAACTTGGGAATGGGGGAGTTCTCTCCCGTGGGAACTATCCGAATACGGGTACCGGCCCAGGCCAGCGACTGGGTCTGCTCTTCCAGGGGCAGCCCCAACAGGTGCAGGGGATTCTCACCCCTTCCCTTGGAGTAACGGAGGGAGGCGGTATGCCCCTGTCCTACGGGAATGCCGATGACGTTAGGCGGTACGGCGGGATGATGATATATCTGGGCGATGAAGGACCGCCCGTTGGCCCCTTCCACACGAACGAAGTCGCCCTCACGGAGGCCTATGGCGTCGGCTACGAGGGTGCTTATCTCAACCCAGGTGGTCCAGGCCACGGTGGTCAGGGGGTCCGAGCTGGACTGGAGCCAGGGGAGATGGGCGCCGCTGCCGTCGGTTAGGGAGACGGTCTGGAAGGGGATGAGGTTGAAGGTGTTGCCACCCGTGGGGCCGGTTATGACGGGTTCTTTGGCGCGCCCGGCTATCTCTGCCAGGTTTGGCATTGCCGGGGAGGAGTCGGACGTAGCGTCCCTGTCCCACCATCCGCCCTGCTGGAGGAGACTGTTCCAGAAGGAGTTGAAGTCCGGTTCTCGCACGGAACCCCTGTCCAGTTCGTGTATCTTCCGGGCCTGATCTTGCAGGAGATGGTGGTAGGTGGGCATGTTGAGGGGAGACGCGCCGTCGAGGCCCATCTCCCGGGACAGTTGGAGCAGAATGTCGCCGAAGCCCATGGGGTTCATGCCGGGGAGGGGGTTGACCACGGGCTGCTGCATTCCGATTACTTCAAAACCGGGGCCTGGGGTAGGTACGTCGTCGCCCCAATCTTCCAGGGGGGCTCTCTCGGGCAGAATCAGGTCGGCCATCTCTGCCGTTTCGTCAAGGAGGGAGGAGAAGCTGGCGACGAAAATATCGTCACGGGTTAGCCTTTGGCGGAGACCGATTTCCAGGGGCATGTCGTTAACGGGGTTGACGCCGCGGAGCAGGACCACGCCAGTACGTCCATTGTCGATGTCAGCCACTGTGCGATGCCAGTCGCCGGTGGAGGCGGCCTGGATCGTCTTAGCCAGTTCCGGCACGGGAGCCGGGGGGTTGAAGACGATGCCGCCCTCGGCGCCGACACTGCCCACCAGGAAGTTGAGGGCGAAGATGGCAGATAAGTTGAAGGACCCGTTGGTGTGGGCGGCGGCGTTGGAGCCGCCGATGGCGATGCTGCGGGAGCCGTTATGGGCAAAGCTTCGCGCCAGGTCTCGGATCACCTCGTGGGGTTCCATGCCGAGGAGGGGCGGAATGCCCAGCCGTTGGGCGATTACGTTGGGCGCATAGGCGTCCAACGCAGTTGCACCCTGGCCGCCGGTGAGCTGGTTGACGCGTTCTTGAGGGGCCAGTCCCTCGGAGATGATGACCTGGGCGATGCTCAGGGCGAGCATTCCCTCCATGCCTGGGGCGATGGGCACCCAGGTGTCGGCGCTGGCGGCGGTGAGGGAGAATCGTGGGTCTACTTGCACGAGCGTGCCCCGGTTGCGTCGCCCCAGACCCTGGCGGAACTCGCCGTAGCCCTTGGAAAACTGCACCGGAGCCTTCCAGGTGCCGAGGAAATCGGCCCCGAAGGAGAGGACGTAGCTGGCATTCTTGAAATCAAAGGTGGGCATTGTTTCCTGACCCAGCACGTCTAGCATCACCTGGTCGTAGGCGGCGTCCTCCATTGGCTGGAAGGCCATGTGCCGCGCCCCGTAGGCATCGGCGAAGCCGCCAACGAGGTGGGCAAGGCTTCCGCGCAGAGGTCCGGTGACGGTCAGGACGCGGCTGCGGTCCGGCTGGGTCGTTAGATGGCCGCGGAGCAGGTTCAGTGCTTCGTCCCAAGAAATGGAGGCATATTGTCCGCTGCCTCGTGCTCCCTGTCGAATCATAGGCCCGGCGATGCGGTCGGGGTGATAGAGGGTCTGCAGGCCCGCCTCGCATCGGATGCTATGTCCGCCCAGATTGGTGGGATAGACGGGGTTGCCCTGAACTTTCTTGGCCCGGCCTTCCATTATCCGAACCACCAGCCCTTCGGTTTCGGAGCACTGGCGGCAGATGGTGGCGTACCAGTTGTCCCTGCCGGTAACCAGGTCTTCGGGAAGCTGAACGGGGCTTTGGGAGACGAACTCCTTCTCGTCGAAGAAGTTGCACGCCACCGCCCCCAGCGTGGAGAAGCTGGCCAGCCGAAGGAAATCTCTTCTACTTATCTTCATTAGCGGGCTGTTCCTAGTAGTGACAGGTCGTGCAATCTGTAATTCCGGTGTTCTCGGTAAACTGTTCGTTGTCTCTGTGACAGTCGACGCAGTCGCCCATCTTCAAGCTTCGCACCTGTTCCACCTCCACCATGTCGCGAACATCCCCGTGGCAGGTGGCGCAGGCCGACTCCAGAGGGAGTCCCTGTACTTCGGTGAGAAACCGAATGTGGGGTTCGTGGGAGAATTGAACGTGGTCGGGCAGACGATGGACTCGCTTCCAGTTTATGGGTTGGTTGGTATTGTAGTGCTCTATGACCTTGGCCACTTCGGGAGGCGCTTGTTCTCCCTGAATGGTGGCGTGGCAGAGCAGACAGCCCTCCACAGGCAGAATCGTCGCGGCGTCTCCCTTTGTGACGTTGCGGTGACAGAAGGCGCAGTTGATGCCCTCGATGTCCACGTGGACGGTGTGTGGAAAGGCGATAGGCTGCTCCGGCGGCCCCGGGAATCCGAAGACCTGAATGGGCGTGGAGAGCCAGGCGCGGAGAAGGAAGATGACTACGAGGATAACGACGGCCGTGGTGAGCAGCCCTCCCAGGGCTATGGGGATGATCAGCATCTTGAGGGTAATGTATTTGGGTATCATGGGCCGTCCTCATCCGTCGATGGGGGCGAGCCGGCGTACTTGGCGAATGGTTGGCGCTCCATGTTAGTACCAGAACCTGTCATAGAAGGTTTCAATCACGTAGGCTAGGTTGACGGCCAGGGAGAGTACGGTTAGGGCGAAGGCTAGGAAGAGCAGGGCGGCCACGGTAAGGGAGAAGCGAAGGAGCCCCGCGCTTCTGGGCAGGTGGCCGGTGGATATGAGGGAGGGGATGATGGCGTGGGCGGTTAGCATGGTTATGGCAAAGGAGACTATCAGGCACAGATAGAACCAGAGGTTGTGAAGCAATGCCCCAATCTCTCTCCACTCAAGGGAACCGATAGCTATGGGATCCGGGAGCATTTAAGCGCTTACTCACTCACCTATAGAAGTCCCCTAAGGCACCCTTCGCGGGCAAGTGAAAACTATCACACAAGCTTTCGAGGTGTCAAGAGTAATCACGCTTGGGCAAGGCTGGGAGATGGGTTGGATTGAAGGGAGCTGGCGGGCGATTTATGAAAGGCTGGAAGCACGTGCCTGCCAAAAAGCTCCAGCTGCTCCTGGGCTTCTCCGGCGGGGCACATGGGGCGGACGACGAATTTGCTGGCGCCGGCGTCGACGTAGTCCTGGATTAGCTTGGCGATTGTTTCGGGTGGGCCAAGGGCGCAGTATTGCGGGAAAGGTATGTTGGGCCTCTGGGCAAAGACGTGCTCGCGGGCAACCTCTGCGGCCTTTTCGGGGCTGGAGGCCACGTAGAAGCCCAGCATCGTCCCCACGTGATCTTCGTCGACGACACGATTGTGCTCCGCCGCGGTTTGGAATATCAGCTTCCGGCCTTCGTCCACCTCGGCGGGGGTGGCTTGAGATACCAGCCAGCCGTCGCCGAGTCGGCCGGTACGACGCTGGGCGGCCTTGCTTCTTCCGCCAATCCAGATGGGCGGCGAGGGTTTCTGGACGGGCTTGGGCACTATGGAGACGTCTTCGAGGGTGAAGAAGCGGCCGTGGTGGGTGACTCGCTCCTCCTCCCACAGGCGGCGGATTACCCGAATAGCTTCGTCGGCCCTTCGACCGCGCCCCGCCTTGGCGACGCCGCAGGCCTGATATTCCACGGGGTCTTCCTG
>CAYNJI010000007.1:0-15397 GCA_964397605.1 uncultured Dehalococcoidia bacterium
GGCTTGAGTGGGATCGGCAGGGAGTGGCGGGTGGGTGAGGAAAGAGGGGATGGATTCCCGCCCCCGTCTTCACCAGGGCAGGCTCTGTGCGGGAAAAACGGTTGGGCGCGAGAATGGTGGTGGGCGGGCGGTTCCCGAACCGCCCCTACGGATTGCTACCAACCTGGGCTTGAACGCACTGTGGTCAGTCTATTTTCATAGCAATAACATGGAGACGAGCTGGGTTACGCCGCAAGGGTGTAGACAGCGTTACGAGGGGGGCGCGTGGGGTGAGGGCTCGCGGAGGCGGAAGACTTTGTACGGGTTCCACCGGTTGCTGGAACGGTCGAAGCGGACAACTCCCAGAAACCGCCCGTCTCGCGAGTAAAGCCGGTAGTTCTCCAGATGGCTGGCGTAGAGGCCCCTGTGTCCCAGAGATACGGGGTGACCGTTTCTAAGCATCTGCTCCACGCCCTTTCATATTGAGCAGCAGCGCATCGAGGGGTAGGATCATCTCCTTCCACCTGTTCTCCTCCACCGCCTGAGCGAACTGGTCCAGGGTAACCGAGTCTTCGATGCGGAACCCGCCCGTGCGAAGGCGCACCAGGCCGGCGGTATGGGCGCCGCAGCCCAACATCTCCCCCAGGTCGTAGGCCAGAGAGCGCATGTACACGCCCCGGCCGCACTCACTCTCCAGGGTGATCAGGGGCAGGTTGAAGTCGAGCAGGTCCAGGCTGTAGACCTCTACCTGGCGGGCTTCCCGATCTACCTCCACGCCCTGCCGCGCCAACTCGTAGAGCCGCTTGCCGTCCTTCTTCAGGGCGCTGTGCATGGGCGGCTTCTGCAGAATCGTCCCCCGGAAAGCGTCCAACGCCTCCTCCACCTGCTCTCGAGTGATGTGGGACGGGTCCTGCTCCTGGACAACCTGGCCTTCCGCGTCGTAGGTGTCGGTGGAGACCCCGAGGCGCACGTCCATGCGGTAGCCCTTGGTCTCGTTGATGAGGTGCTCCATGAGGCGGGTGGCCTGGCCGAAGCAGATGGGGAGGATGCCGGTGGCGAGGGGGTCCAGGGTGCCGCCGTGACCCACCCGCTTCTTCATGCCGGTGAGCCGTTTCACCCTGCGCACGGCGTCCATGGAGGTGGACCCTACGGGCTTGTTGAGCACGAGAAAGCCGTTGATCACAGGCCCCTGTCCTCCCCCTCGTCCGCCTCTAGACCTGTGCTGCGTCATTAGCCGGCTTCCTCGACGTCCTTCAACCGATACATGGCCCGGCTGATGGTCTCGCTAAGCTCCAGCGAGTCATCGTGCACGAAGGTCAGGCTAGGGATGTTGCGTAGGGGGAGAACGTTGCCCAACTCCTTGCGTATGTAGCCCGCGGCGGCGGTGAGGCCCTGAAGGACCTCATCCTTTTTTTCCGGCGAGGCAAGGACGCTGAAATGGACCTTGGCCGTCTTGAGGTCGGGGGAAGTTTCGACGCCGGTAATGCTTATAACAGAGCGGAGCCGTGGGTCACGCAGGTCCAACTGTATGACGCGGCTCATCTCCTGACGAAGGAGTTCGTTGATCCTTCGGATACGCCTGTTCATAGGAGGGGTCGTCCCCAGCGGCGGGCCGCCGGAAGGCTATGCTCGGCTCCTCTCCCTGCGATGGGCCTGGAGGACGTCGCCTTCCTGGAAATTCTCGAAGCCGGTGATGCCGATGCCGCACTCGAAGCCGGCGGTAACCTCGTTCACGTCATCCTTGAAGCGGCGGAGACTGGAGACGGAGCTGTCGACAACGACGGTTCCGTCCCGGAGGACGCGGGCGGCAATGCCGCGGGTGAACCGGCCATCGTTGACGATGACGCCAGCAACATTGCCCGCGCGGCCCGCGCGGAAGACGGCGCGAACGGTGGCTGTCCCCTGCACAACGTCCTTGTAGGCGGGTTCAAGAATGCCCTTGAGGGCTTTCTCCACGTCTTCGATTATCTGATAGATGATGTCGTAGGAGCGGATCTCCACAGCCTCCCGCTCGGAGGCGGACTCGGCGCTGGGCTCCGTGCCCACGTTGAAGGCCAGTATGATGGCGTTGGAGGCGCTGGCCAGCAGAACGTCGCCCTCGTTGACGCCGCCGGGGCTGGAGTGGAGGATATTCACCCGGGCGGAGGGGCTGTCGAGGCGCTCCAGGGAGCCCCGTACGGCCTCTACGCTGCCCTGAGCGTCAGCCTTGATGATGAGGTTCAGTTCCTTAACATCTCCGGCGGAGATGTGGCTCATAACGCCTTCCAGGGTAAGGGCGCGGGACAGATTCTGGTCTTCCTCGCCCTTGACGACGTTCTCCTCCACCAAGGCTTTGGCGGTCTTGGTGTTGGGGACCACCACGAACCGATCGCCGGCCTGGGGAACGGAACTGAAGCCCAGAATCTCCACGGGCACCGCCGGGCCTGCCTGCTTTATCCGCTTGCGCAGGTCGTTCTCCATTGCGCGGACGCGACCCCAAGCGGTTCCCGCCACGATGCTGTTGCCCACCTTGAGGGTGCCGTTCTGCACCAGCAGCGTTGCCAGTGGGCCCCGGTTTCTATCCAGTTGGGACTCTATGACAACGCCGGAGGCGGGGCGTTTGGGGTTGGCTTTCAACTCAGAAATCTCCGCCAATACCAGAATGCTCTCCAGCAGGTCCTCGATACCCGTCCTGTTCTTGGCGGAAACGGGAACGCCGATGATTTCACCGCCGAAATCCTCCAACACGAGGGAGTATTCGAGCAGCTGTCCCTTAACCCGGTCGGGCCGGGCGTCCGGCAAGTCTATCTTGTTGATGGCCACTACGATGGGCAGGTCGGCGGCCCTGGCGTGGTTGATGGCTTCAACGGTTTGGGGCATCACGCCGTCGTCGGCGGCCACTACGAGGATGGCGATGTCCGTGACCTGGGCGCCCCTGGCGCGAATGGCGGTGAAAGCCTCGTGACCGGGGGTGTCCAGGAAGGTAATCTTCTGTCCTTTGTAGTCAACCTGGTAGGCTCCGATGTGCTGGGTAATGCCGCCCACCTCACCCTCGGTGATGCGGCTGTCGCGAAATGTGTCTAGAAGGGTGGTCTTGCCGTGGTCCACGTGGCCCAGGATGGTCACCACGGGACTGCGGGATATCATGTTGGCGTCGTCAGCGGACCCGACGTCCTCCAGGGCGGCGATAACGGGGGTCTTGGCGCGCTCCTCGGGCTTGGCGCGAAAGCCGAAGGCGGGAGTAACCGTGGCGGCCAGGTCGAAGTCTATAACCTGGTTGATGGCAGCCATGACGCCGTTACGCATAAGCTGCTTGATAACGTCGATGGGGCTGACTCGCATCAGGTCCGCAAGGTGCTTGACGGTAAGGGTATGGGGAAGCTGCACTTCCTTGGGGCCTGTTCTTTTTGTTTTTGTAGTCCTAGTTGTCATGGTGTCTCATTTCCCGTGGCAATTCCTTGCCACTGCATATACTCGATCCACAGATACTCCCGGGCCTGAGCGGGGACGGCGGCTCGAAAGGCCCGTTCCAGAAGCCCCTTGTCCCAGACCCGCTGCCAGCACTCCCGGCTATGGCAGAGATAACTTCCCCGGCCATGCTTGACCCGCTTGAAGTCTATCTCCACCCGTTCAGGAGAGGTGCGAACAATGCGAACCAACTGGCGCTGGGGCTGCTTGACACCGCAGGCCAAGCAGGTGCGAAGGGGTACGTACCGGGTTCTCACCTCTGCTTAGAACCTCCCTGGTTGGCGGTTATCTTCTGCGGGCTTTAGCCTTCCTCTTGCTCCGACCGCGTCGCGAGCGTCCTCCTCCACCGCGCTCGAAGTCCAAGATATCTTCGGCGAAACGTATCTTGCCCGCGTCGGGAGTGAGCTGAGGGACCTCCCATATTTCGTCGCCCAAATCCTCGAAGGGCAGTTCTTCGTCCTCCTCTTCCTCTTCGTCCTCCTCATCGACCATAACGTCGTCAAGGGTGAAGGCTTCCAATTCGTCCTGCGGGACGGGAACCTCCTCGGGCTGCTCTTCCTGTTCAGCGGCGACCTCTTCCTGGGCCAGTATCTCCTCCAAGACTTCCTCGAGGACCGGGGCTGCCACGGTCTCTTCCTTCTCCTGGGTCTCTCCCGCTTCCAGCCGCTCCAGTTCCTCAAGCTCGCGCAGTTCAGCTTCAAAGACAGCCTGCTCTTCTGCCAGCTTTTCGGCTTCTTCCTTGGCCTGGGCTTCCAGTTTAATCTGGGCTTTCTCCGACTCCCATTCAGCCATGCTTTTGATGTCCAGCCGCCAGCCGGTGAGCTTGGCGGCGAGGCGGGCATTCTGGCCTTCTTTGCCGATGGCCAGAGAGAGTTGGCGTTCCGGCACCACCACCACGGCGGCGCGATCGTCCTCGTCGGCCACCACCTGCACGACTTCGGCGGGGCTGAGGGCGTTGGAGATAAAGCGCTTCAGGTCCCGGTCCCAGCGGACCACGTCTATCTTTTCGCCCTGAAGCTCGTTGACGATGTTCTGAATCCGGTTGCCCCTCATGCCGATGCAGGAGCCGATGGGGTCCACCCCGTCCTGCAGGGCTACGACGGCGACCTTGCTGCGAGAGCCGGCCTCCCGGGCGATAGAGCGGATTTCAACGATGCCGTTGTAGACTTCCGGCACCTCCAGTTCAAACAGCCGGCGGAGAAGCTGGGGGTGGCGGCGGGAGACGATGATTTCCGGACCGCGGGGGCTGCGGCTGACTTCCATGGCGTAGACCTTGAGCCTCTGGCCGCGGCGGTACCGCTCCGTGGGGACCTGTTCGTCCGGCGGCAGGACGGCTTCGGCCCGGTCCAGTTCGACGACCAAGCCGCGGCCAATCTCCATCTGGCCCACTACGCCGGAGATGATGTCGTCCACCCGCTTGGCGAACTCTTCGTAGACCATCTCCCGTTCGGCTTCCCGGAGTCGCTGCAGGACCACCTGCTTGGCGGTCTGGGCAGCGATGCGGCTGGCCTGATGGGAGAGGGACTCCATCTCCAGTTCCTGGCCGAGGGCCACGCCCCTACGGATGGACATGGCGTCCGATAGGCGAATTTCCGTCTTGTCATCCTCCACAACATCAACGACGGTCTTGAGGGTATGGGCCCTAATCTCGCCGGTGTTGGGGTTGAGTTTGACGGAGATATTTACGCCGTCGCCATAGCTATCCTTCTTGAAGGCGGAAACGAGAGCGGCCTCAATAGCCTTGAGCACCTCCTCCTTGGGGAGGTGGCGTTCCGCTGCAAGCTGTGTCAACGCTATGAGAAAGTCGCTCTTCAAAGCCATCACCTCTCACAACAGCATTAAATTAAGAAAGCGGGTCTTGGCCCGCTTTCCACACAAGTTTCCATGGGAAGAATCCTGGTGAGTATATCACCGAGACTCTACCTTAGCAAGTTGGGGGCGATTTGTGGGAGGACGGCACGGCGGGAGGGGCGCCCACGAGGGACGCTCCGGCTGGGGAAAGGGACGACGCGGATGGATGGGACCGCTAGTCGGCGGGTTGGGGGGTTGCGGCTGTTTCGGCCATGGAGGGAAGGCCGCAGAACATCTCGTAGTCTATGAGGCCCGTGACGGTGGGGTTTTCGCCGCAGAGAGGACAGGCGGGGTTGCGCTTCATCCGGACCTCGCGGAAGTCCATTGCAAGGGCGTCAATAAGAAGGAGGCGAGACTTGAGGCTCTCCCCGATGCCCAAGATAAGTTTCAGGGCTTCGGTAGCCTGTATGCTTCCCACCAGACCGGTTAGGGCGCCGAGGACTCCGGCTTCCGCGCAGTTGGGGACCATGCCGGGAGGAGGCGGCGTGGGGAATAGGCACCGGTAGCAGCCGCTGCCGGGCATGAACACGGTTGCCTGACCATCGAAAATGAGGATGCTGCCGTCGACGAGGGGCTTGCCCAGCAGGTAGCAGGCGTCGTTGACCAGGTAGCGGGAGGGGAAGTTGTCGGCGCCGTTGATTACGATGTCGTACTGCTCGATGATTTCCATGGCGTTTTCGGAGGAGATGCGGGTCTCGTGGACCACCACGTTCACGTCGGGGTTGTAGGCGTGGAGGGAATCTTGGGCCGACATTACTTTGGAACGGCCCACGTCGTCGTTGTGATGCAGAATCTGGCGCTGGAGGTTGGAGACCTCCACCACGTCGAAGTCCACGATGCCGATGGTACCTACGCCGGCGAGGGCCAGATAGACGGCGGAGGGAGAGCCCAAGCCGCCGGCGCCGATTATCAGGACCTTGGCGTTAATGAGCTTGCGCTGACCGAGGCTGCCCACCTGGCCCATGATGATGTGCCTGCTGTAACGCTTGACCTGCTGGGGCGTCAATGCCCTTGCCTGTGTCATCTGATTTCCTCCGTGTATTTGTTTCTACTCGTTCTGCATGAGTTAGGCGTGGTTTACATTCGATCTAATAATCGAATATTGCGGTGTTGGACGGGTCGTGACTGCCAATTGTTGCGCTGACTCGGGGATGTATCCTTCCGATTAGGCGTGAAAACCTTGTCTGCGGGGTGTGTTTCCCTCTGTGATCCAACTTGCAAATTTGAGGTTGATTCGTTTTTTTCTCTGGCGGAAACTAATCGCCTCGCGGCCCTTCAGGCGTGGACCTGGAGGGCGGCCTTCCCAGCTGTGAGCTCGCTCTGCCGCCGGGCCATGGTTGCTATTGTTGTGCTGCTAAGGAGGTCTCGCACGGCTTCTTCGAAGAAAGACCAGACCTCTCTCTGAGCGCAGGTGTCGGAAAGCTGGCAACCGTCGGGTTCCACCAGGCAATCAAGCAGGGGTCCTCGTCCTTCCAAAACGGCCATGACATGGGCAAGGTTGAGGTCCTCGGGCTGCCCAGCCAGGACGTGGCCGCCGCGGGGTCCGCGGCGGCTCTTGATGAGGCCGGCTTTGTTAAGGGAGGTGAGCACCTGTTCCAGATAAGCTTCAGGTATCCCCTGTCGGCGGGCTATCTGGGCCATCTGCTTGGGCACACCTGGTTCGCCCTGGGCCAACTCCACCAGGGCGCGTACGCCGTAGTCCACTCGCATGGGAATTCTCATGGCAGCGCCTTTCCTTCCAGCGGAGTCGATTATAGCACTCGCCCAATTTCTTGTCCATTTGGCCTATGTCACCAAACTATCCCGCTGCTTCATATCATTTTGAACAGAGCGAAGTGCGACTAAGAATCTTGCCGCCTTGTTTCATTCCTGCGGCGGGGATGGTAGCATTATTGGTGTAATTATCGACGGACCACGCCGGTTAGATGGCGGCAGTTCGCCCCGCAAACCCTGTTTGAACATTTAGAGGAGAGTCATGGCAGACACGCTGACCATTTCGTTGGATCCCCGCACTCTTATTGGAAAGAAAGTTAAGAACCTTCGCAAGGCCGGCATAATCCCGGTGCATCTCTACGGACAGGGGGCCGCCCCCCTGTCTCTCCAGTGCGAGGCGAAGACCCTGTACCGTCTTCTGTCGGAGGCGGGGATGAACACTCCCGTCAGTGTGACCGTTCCGGGACAGGAGGGGCAGAAGCTCACCTTCGTCCGGGAGATCCAGTGGGACCCAGTGAGGGGGGCGTTGCTTCACGTAGACTTTCTAAGCGTGGACGTGGCCAACGAGATTACCGCCATGGTGCCCATTGTCCTGACGGGCGAGGCGCCGGCGGTGCAGACTACCCCGGATGCATCGGTGGGACAGCTGCTGCGCGAGGTTGAAGTGCGCGCGCTACCGTTGGACGTGCCATCGGAGTTTACGGTGGACCTGGGAATGATTGTGGAGCCGGGGGACGTAATTCGCCTGTCCGACCTCACGCTGCCTGATAGGGTTTCTTCCATCACGGACCTGGACGAGGTGATAGTCAGGATCGAGATTATGCGCATCGAGGTTGAGGTTGAGGAGGAGGAACCGTTGGAGATGGGAGAGCCGGAGGAGCAGGACCCGGAGGCTTCGGCCAGCAGCGATTTCAGGCGTTAGGGTCAGCTGGGCAGGCGGGCTCCAAGGAATTGGGGATGGCCGCGTAGGAAGTCCGCAGCCGGCTGGGGACGCCGTCCTTCCAACTGGAGTTGACGCACCATCAGGCGGGTATCGTCGCCGGCTTTGACGACGAGAACACTAGGGGTTTCCCGACTGAGGCCTACGGCGCCGGGGCTTTTTTCCCCCTGTAGCGACTCTTGGAACTGTGCACGCCCGTCGGTCTGTTGGGATACGGCTACCGACGGGGAGCATTCTTCCACGTCCAGGAGCCGCAGCCTCTTGCCACGCCAGTGGGTGTACAGGCCGGGCCACGGAGTGTAGGCACGGAATCTACGGCACAGCATTGCTGCATTCTCCCGCCAGTCCACCTGCCCGTCTTCCCGCGTGAGCTTGGAGGTAAAGGTGGCCTGGGTGGGATCCTGCGGCTTGGGGATGATGTGGCCGTCTATCCACAGGGGGGCGCTTTCGGCCAGGAGTCGGGCGCCCACATTGAAGAGGCGGCGGGTAAGGGCGTCGGCTTTTTCGCCGGACAGTATTTTCGTTGCTTGCTGGGCCAGCACAGGGCCTGTGTCCAATCCCTGGTCCAGGAGCATCAGGCTTACGCCCGTTTCTTCTACGCCGTCGAGTATGGCGGAAGGTACGGGGGAAGGGCCGCGATAGCGGGGCAGCAGGGACGGATGTATGTTGATGAAGCCGTACTTGGGGACCCCGAGCATTTCGGGGGGAATTAGCAGCCCATAAGCAGCAACGACGACCAGGTCCGGCGACAGGTCGATAAACTGTTGAATCGCCACGTCTCTTTTTAACGACGGTGGCTGAAAAATGGGCCATCCCCGCTCCAAGGAATACGCCTTCAATGGGGAAAAACCCCTTGACAGGCCGCGCCCTCTGCGCCGGTCGGGGGCGGTATAGACGCCCACGGGATCGCCCCAGCAGGAGTGCATTGCCTCAATCGCTGGCAAGGAGAAGGCGGGATTGCCCATAAAGACTACTCTCATAGGCTAGTAATTATAGAAATCGTAAAGGAAGGAAACAACAGCCCAGAAAACGCCACTAGCCATTCTGCACGGCTAAAATCGGCTGAAGCGTCAAACAATGGCGCAGTATGTAGTTGAACCCAATAGAATGGCCCCCTATTCATTACGGAATCAGTCTACAATTGACAAGTGTGTTGGTGTAAAGTTTATATTATTATCAAGCAACATATTAAATCGTAGACAAATGAAGGTTCCATATTACTTTTCGACATTTGTAGCTTGCATCTTCCCCTCGTCATTGCTAGAGTAGGCAAGGTCATATTCATCCTAAATTATCAATGAGAGCAACGTGTGTTGTCTCTAGAGGGGCATGGGGACGAGAAGACGGGAAGACAGCACGGCTAAGGAAACCTGGTCGGCGGTCCTGGGGGAACTCCAAGTGCAATTGCCGAGTTCGGCCTTTGCAACTTGGCTGAAGGACACCGTCGGCTTGGCCTTTGCCGACGGCAAACTGGTGGTTGGAGTGCCCAATGCGTTCACGTCCGAATGGTTGGAGCAACGGGCCTACCAGTTGGTCCAGCGCACGGCGTCGAAAATCGTCGGCCAGCCGTTGGACGTGGTCTTTCGCATCGAAAACCCGCCGGCTAGCAGAGAGACAGACGACCGCAGCCGGCCAGCGCCGAGTCGTCCGGCGGCGGCTCCGCTGTTTCAGACCGGCTTTCCCAACCGCCGCTACAGCTTCGACTCCTTTGTAGTCGGCCCGTCCAACAGCCTCTCCTACAACGCGGCGCTGGCCGTGGCGTCATCCTTTGGACAGAACTACAACCCCCTGTTCATCTACTCCGGGGTAGGCCTGGGCAAGACTCACTTGTTGCACGCCATAGCACACCGGTGCATGCAGCAGAGCATCAACTACCTCTACGTTACTTCAGAGCAGTTCACCAACGAGTTCATCGCGGCTATTCGCAAGCGCAGCACGGAGGAGTTTCGCTCGCGGTATCGAAGCGTGGACGTGCTGCTAATGGACGACATCCAGTTCATGAGCAGCAAGGAGCAAACGCTGGAGGGGTTCTTCCACACCTTCAACGATCTTCACAACACAGGCAGGCAGATAGTCCTCACGTCCGACAAGTCTCCCAAGACCATGCCTTACCTGGAAGACCGGATCCGCTCCCGCTACTCATGGGGTCTGACAACGGACATACAAGCGCCGTCACTGGAAACCAAGGTAGCGATTCTCCAGACTAAGGCGAAGGAGATGAACGTCACCGCGAGCAACGACGTTCTGACGTATATCTCGGAGAGGACGGGAGGCAGCGTGAGAGACCTGGAGGGGGCCTTGAACCGGGTAGCAGCCACTGCACGGGTCGCCAAGGGGCCAATCACCCTCTCCTTGGTCAAGGGAGCATTGGAGGAGAAGACGGGCCGAAGGCAGATGACTAAAAGCTCGCCCGAGAAGGTATTGGAAGCCATCGAGGGGGCGTTCCAAGTGGACCAGGCCAGCCTAACAGGGTCCAAGCGAAGACGGGACTTTGTGGTTGCGCGCCACGCCGCGATGTACATCATGCGGGAGCATCTGAAGTTGACCGTGAGCCAGATAGGGCGGGCAATGGGGGGCAAGAACCACGCCACGGTTATCCACGGCATACGGCGCGTGAACGATTACCTGGAGTCGGTTGAAGGGTTCCGGGCTAAGGTGGAAGCCGCCAAGGGGCAGCTCTCCGAATAACCTGCGTGTCCGGCGTAATCGTTTCCATTAAGTCTCTAATCCCTCTCAGGTAACCAGCCCATAGTTATCCACAATAGCTGTGGATAACTTCCGGAAATCCCGTTGAAAACTCTCATAAATCGTTCGTTTATCATGGATATCTTTGGCCGAGTAGTGGAAATTCTGTTAACATCCTCTTAAGAGATCTTATCCACAGCCGTATCAACATAGCCGCAGCATTTATCACAGTCTTATCCCAAGAAACACCACACCTTTTGCACCGCAGTTCAAGAGTAAAACAGAGGCATATCAACAATCATCAACCTCTTAGTATTATGAGTATTACCTCATATAGAGATAACTAATTGATAGATATAGCAAGAATAAGAATCATGGGCGGAAACGGTGGAAACGGGTGCGTCAGCTTCCGCCGTACCCGTTCGCTTCCCAAAGGTGGGCCGGAAGGAGGCGACGGGGGAGACGGCGGGGGCGTGTATGCCGTGGGAGACGGCTCGTTGAATACGCTGCTGCACCTCCGATACCAGCAGCTATTCAGAGGAGGCCGCGGCGGGCATGGTGGTGGCAAGGGAAAGACAGGCGCCCGGGGGCGGGTCGCAGAAGTACGCGTTCCCCTGGGAACCCTGGTCTGGCGGGTAGAGCCCGACGGCGAGCGGGTGATGATTGCGGACGTGCTCGACGAAACTTCGACGATGCTGGCCCGCGGCGGCAGCGGCGGTCGGGGTAATCAGCGGTTCGCCAATTCCGTCAATCAGGTCCCGCTGATTGCCGAAGGAGGGGATAAAGGGGAGGAGGCGGAGTTGCTGTGCGAATTGAAGCTGCTAGCGGACGTTGGAATCATCGGAATGCCCAACGCTGGCAAGTCTACGCTTATCTCCACCTGTTCCGGCGCCAAGCCTCGGGTGGCGTCCTATCCCTTCACGACCCTAAGCCCGGTGTTGGGGATGGTGGAACGGCGGCTTGAGGAGTTCCTGCTGGTGGAGATTCCGGGTCTGATCGAAGGCGCTCATAAGGGCGTAGGCTTGGGCCACGACTTCCTGCGGCACGTGGCGAGAACCCGGCTGTTGTGGCACCTGGTGGATGGCGTGACCGGGGACGTGGCCGGCCAGTGGAACATGATCAACGCAGAACTCGGTATGTTCAGCCACGAGCTTCTGGAGAAGCCACAGCTGCTGGTGGTGAACAAGACCGACATGATGACGACTGATAGAAGGCGGGAGGTTGAGGAATCTCTGGCCGACCTCGGAGTCCCGTTCTACCTAGTGTGTGCCAGGACCGGCGAGGGTGTGGAAGCGTTGATAAAGCATACGCTATCGTTGATAAAGGAGATGCCGAAGCCCGCGGCTGCACCGGCCAGCGCACCCGTGGTCCATAGACCAGCGCCGAAGTACAGGCAGACGGATGTATGGCAGGAGAACGGCGTCTACATGGTCGAGTCGCCGCAAGCGATGCGGCTGCTGGCCATGGCCGACATGAAGGACAAGCGGGTTCTACTTCAGCTCTGGCGGGAGTTCAAGCGGATAGGGGTAGCGTCCGCGTTGGAGAAGGCAGGCGTCGAAGTAGGGGACACGGTGCGGCTGGGCAAGATCGAGTTGGAGTGGTCGTAGGATGAGAATTGGCGTCTTGGGCGGCACCTTCGACCCTATTCACCTGGGACACCTGATCATCGCGGAGGAGGCCAGGGACCGGCTGGACTTGGAGGAGGTCTGCTTCGTGCCGGCGAGAGACCCGTGGATGAAGGCTGGCCAGCCTCTGACGTCGGGGCATGATAGGCTGAGTATGGCGCGGCTGGCGATGGAGGACAACCCGTTCTTCCGAGTATCGACCTTGGAGTTGGAGCGTCCTGGACCGTCCTACACGGTAGACACTCTCAGGGAGCTGCAGGAGGACTATGGCCCCGAGGCGCAGCTGTTCTTCATCCTGGGATCGGATGCCTTCGTCCGGTTCGACGAGTGGAAGGACACTGAGGGCATACTTGGGCTGGCTACATTGGTGGTGGTGGATAGGCCGGGAGCAACGGCTTCAGCGGAGGCTATAGATCAGCAGGTGGGCAATGCCGGGAGCGTGGAGAGAGTTCGGGGGGTCCATCTGGAGATAAGCGCGAAGGATATCCGGCGGCGGGTGGCGGCCGGGGCAAGCATCCGCTACCTGGTGCCGGAGCCGGTGGAGCGGTACATCTACGCCAGGGGGCTATATCGAGGATGAGTGTTTCTGAGATTGCGGCGGAGCTTCTGAAGCTGGCCACCGAGCGCCGCGCTCTTACCTTTGGCGATTACGTGCTTTCGTCCGGCCAGCACAGCAGCTACTACTTCGACGGGCGGCGTCTGACCCTCGACCCCCAGGGCGCGTACCTGACAGGCAGGGCCTTCTTTGAGATGCTGCAGGGTTTTGACGTGGACGCCATCGGGGGGCCTACGTTGGGCGCGGACCCGATCGTGACGGCGGTTGCGTTGATCAGCGGCCTTGAGGGTAGACCAACTAGCGCCTTCATCGTGCGTAAAGAAGGAAAGGCCCACGGGATGGGACGAATGATTGAAGGCCCTCTGGAGCCGGGCAGCCGCGTGGCCATTGTGGACGACGCCTGCAGTACGGGCGCGTCCCTGTTTCACGCGGTGGACGCGGCGGAAGCTGAGGGGCATGAGGTGGTTGTGGTGCTGGCCATTCTGGACAGAAGACAGGGCGGCACGGAAGAGTTGCTACGCCGGGGTTATGACTTTCGGTGCCTACTTGAGGCTACGCCGGAAGGGGAGATACAGGTCACCCCGGGCTTGGACGCGGGCAGCTAGGGGGTTGATCAGACCGGGGATTGGTTTGCCGGGGGGTTAGTCGGTCGCCTCGCTGCGGTCCCAATCGGGCAGCGTCCAATACCCCTCGTAAGGTACTTCGACGCGGGTTGGAAGACCCTGGGCGCGCTTGAGCCGCTGGACGTTGTACAGGTGGGTGATGACCTCGAAGTAGAGGTGGCGGAAGGTGGCTTCCAGCGTGACGTAGGTGAAGAGAGGCTCCGTTTCGTGCCAGCGGACGCCGCGGGGGTGGACCTTGACGAACTGGGGCCAGTGGGGTGGTGTGTTGGGGCGGGGGACCTCTTTGACCTTCATGGAACCGAGGGTTTCCCTGGATAGTACGTAGCGGGCCAGAGCGAGGGCCTTGTCCAAGCGCACAAGGATGTCGTCCATGTCGCGGTACTCGGTCTCGTCCAGCCAGCGAACTATGCCTTCGGCGGGTTCCGGAACGAGTTCCTGCAGATCGTCTAGCTCCTCGAACCCGTTGGGGAAGAGGCGTGATCCCCACTGTCGTAGGAGCCAGCCGGGGATGAAGGAGGCCATGTGGCTGACCTGGCGGCGGATGCTCCATCTTGCCCACTCCCACTGCTCGGAGTCCCAGTCCAGCTGCTCGTCGGTGAGTCCCTCTACTTCGGGCGCCACCAAATCATGGAGAGTGCCGAACTGGGGGAAGACTTCGTTGCCGGGGGTGGTGTCGGGCATGGAGTCGGTGGGCATGGATGCCTCCTAGGGTGGCAGTTTGGAAGTTACGGTCTAAATTCAGTCTAGTTAGTTTTTGTGCATAGGATTTGGTGGTCGCCAATTTCCCAAGTCTCAGGAGTGGGATGAAAATACGTATCCTAGAGAGAGTCGCAGTCTCGATCTGCCCTATCTTGGAAATAGCTGTCTCCAGGATAGGCTGAACTTGTAGGGACGGAGATGATGTTGACGACTTGATATTCCCAACTTTCTGAGCAGTCTACCATCTCAACCTGCAAATCCATAGTCTCAGGAGCTTCGTTAAAACATTGCCCAGCCTCCAAAGAATCTAAGCTAACTAAACGATCGAGTTTCGCTGGGTTAGTTAGGGACAACCCAAAACTTTCTTGTAGACAGGTTACACGCCAATCAAGCCAGAATTCTTGGGGAAATAGTGCGAGTGTGTAGCAGGGGTCACATTTTGCAAATGCTTGGCGGTCCAACTCTATGTCTGACGGGAAAATGCTGCCACCGACAGTGAATGAGTTGAGAACTCGGTATTGCCAATTGCTGTCACAAGGTACTAGCTCAACTTGTAATTCATCAGTTTCGAGAGCCTCGTTAAAACATTCTCCGTTCTGTAGGGAATCCCAGCCCACCATGCGGTCAAGTTTCCCTGTATCAGTAAGGGACAACCCGAAGCTTTCTTGAAGGCAGTCCACTTTCCGATAAGGCCAGAGCACAGATGTCCATCCCTCTTCAGTCGGAACTAGGGTATAAGTGTAGCGTCGGTCACAATTGGAGTAGGCGTGCTGTTCGAACTCAATGTCCGACGGGTAATTGCTGCTCTGGATCTCGAAGGAGTTAAGGACGCGATACTGCCACTCTTCATTGCAGGGCACAATCACGACAGTCTCGAGGGTTATTTCCTCAGGGAGAGTAGATACAATGCAGTCGCCTACTTGAAGGTCCAGCGCGTCTGTAGTGGCTTCCAGGTGCTTTGTTGCCGTGGTTTCGACTTCGATATGCTGCTTAGTCTTTGTTGGTTCCCGCACTGCTCCAGTGGGCGTCTCCGTTCGGGTGATGACCTGCCTAATCTCAGTTTGCTTCGGCGATGTGGTAGGGAGAGATGTTGTGGGCGTGGGTGAACGCAGGGACTCGTTGACCTCCCGAATCTTGTCTGCGTCGGACTCGCAGCCGATTAGGGCAAGCAACACCAGAAGGGCTGTGGCTCCAATTGCCGCAAGCTTTGCGAAGTACATCATTAAATGTGCTCTGGGACGGAGGACAGGTTTCAAACCTGTCCCTATTCGTTCCCCCG